>DATNNI010000196.1:0-5397 GCA_035601915.1 Xanthobacteraceae bacterium | reverse complement strand
TCGGCGATTGCGCCCGCCGTTATCTCGCGGGGGAAAGCGCGGCGACGCCGTTCGCCTCGCCGGTCTTTGCCGACCTTCGCGGCTTGCCGCTGACATTCGTTCAGTCAGGCGCCTGTGAGCTTCTTTGCAGCGATTCCCTGCGGATCGCAGGTGCGCTTGTCGCCGCAGGCGTAACCGCTAGCCACGAAATCGTACCGGGGCAGTGGCACGCGTTTCAACTTTGCGGCGGAATTTTGCCGGCCGCCGACGCAGCGATCGAGCGGGCCGCACGCTTTATTGCGCTCGCGCTCGCGCGCTGATAGGCGCCGCGCGATGGACTTTCCTGCTTTGCACTATTCCGGCGAGGTCGTCGGAGATTTTTGCATGGGTTTTAAGTCGGCATCCAATTCATCGCGAACCGGCGGCGACGCTGTCCGCGGCGGCCGTTTGGACGAGCGTCGCCGCTTTTTTGGCGGTCGCTCCTCTTCGGTGCTGGGGATCAGCTCCTCGTGCAGAGCCCGCATGACCTTATCCCTGACCGAGCGCTCTTTGGCCAAACGGTTTTGCAACCGGCGCAGCAGCGTGGCGACCATTCTGTCCGCCGTTGGCTCGGCGATCCCTGACTCTAAAATCGTTTGCCGGTAACCACGTCCAGCGGCCGCTAAGGCTTCCGGGTGATGCTTCGACGGAAGTCCCGAGATCGCCTCGACGACGCGCGGGATGCCGGCAACGGCGGCCCGAAAAATCTTTTGTTGAGATGGCGACGATCCCATCGGCGGTAACGTTTACCTGCTCGGTTTGGGATCGTTCTTACTGCAAACGTTGACTTTTTGCCTTTGCAATTCGGCCGTGGCGCTTGCCGGGCCGCGCACAATTGGCCTTTACCTTAACGATAAACCTCGGCGGCAGATATTTGCTTGCCGGAGCGAGCGCTTTCGGGACCGCTAGCCCCGACTAGGCATGGCCGCTCACGCGATGCACGTGCTTGAGGAATACGCGCTGGATTGGCGCAACTGGGCCAACAACGTCCTGGGGCGAATCCGGCCGCTCAGACGGCGAGAAACCGCGTGATTTCTGCTTCGTTGACGTGCCCGCGGGTGTCGGTATGCACGATCCGGCCCCCTTCCATGACGAGAATGCGGTCCGCAATGTCGAGCACGAAGCTCAGCACCTGTTCGCAGACCAGGATACAGATGTTGTGGAGGTCGCGGATTTTGCGCAAGAGCCGCGCGATATCCTTGATGATCGACGGTTGAATTCCCTCCGTCGGCTCGTCGAGCAGCAGCACTTTGGGCTCGCTCGCCAGCGCGCGGGCGATGGCCAGTTGCTGTTGCTGGCCGCCGGAAAGATTGCCGCCGCGACGGCGGCCAAACTCACGCAAGATCGGGAATAACTCGAAAATCTCGACCGGGATATCGGTCTTGCCGGTAACGATGCGGCCGGTCTCGATGTTTTCCGTGACCGTCATCGTGCCGAATATTTGCCGGCCCTGCGGCACGTAAGCGAGGCCGCGCGCAACGCGTTCGTAACTCGGCAACCCGCTCAAATCCGCGCCGTCGATGAGAATCCGCCCCGACCGCGCCGGCATCACGCCGATCAACGATTTCATCAGCGTCGATTTTCCCATGCCGTTGCGGCCGACGAGCGCAACGATTTCGCCGGCCTGCGCGGAAATGTCGATGTTGTGGAGGACTTCGCTTTGCCCGTAAGCGGCGGAAAGATTGTGAACTTTCAACATCGGATGCGCCCTTAATGCCCCAGGTAAACTTCCTTGACCTTTGGATTATTCTGCACGGTCTGCATGTCGCCCTCGGCGAGGACCTTGCCCTGATGCATCACGGTGACGCGGTGGGCGATGCTTTCGACGAATTGCATGTCGTGTTCGATGACGATCACCGAGCGGTTTTTGATGATTTCCTTGAGCAGCGCGGCGGTCTTGGCGCGTTCCGCGACGCTCATTCCAGCCACCGGCTCGTCGAGCATGAGCAGCTCCGGATCCTGGATAAGGAGCATGCCGATTTCCAGCCACTGCTTCTGGCCGTGACTTAAGGTTTCGGCGGATCTCTCCAGTTGATCGCGAAGGAAGATCATCTCGGCCACTTCGCGAACCTGCTCGATCACCTCGGGCGTGCGTTTCCACATCAGTGCGCCGAAGACATCGCGGCCGCGCGGCACGGAGAGTTCGAGGTTTTCGAAGACGGTAAGGTCCTCGTAGATGGTCGGGGTCTGAAACTTGCGTCCAATGCCGCGGCGGACGATCTCCTGCTCGTTCCAGGAAGTGATCTCTTGATTCTTGAACTTGATAGAACCCTCGGAGGTCCTTGTACGCCCGCAGATTAGGTCCAGCACGGTTGTTTTGCCGGCGCCGTTTGGGCCGATGATGACACGCAGTTCGCCATAGTCGACATAGAGGTTGAGGCCATCGACTGCGCGAAAGCCGTCGAACGACACAGCCACGCTCTCCAGCGCGAGCAGGAAGTCGGTGTTGGAGGCCATAATTTCCGTCCTTCCGTCATTCGGCCGGCGTCGGCGCCGGGCTCGGCTCGGCGCCGCGGCCAAGCGTCGTCCACGAACCAAGCCTTGGCAGGATTTGGTCGGTCATGATTCCGGCGAGCCCGCGCGGGAACGCCGCCACCACCGCGATGAACAATCCGCCCATGGCGAAAAGCCAGAGTTCCGGAAACGCTTCCGAGAACAAAGTCTTCGCCCAATTCACCAGCAACGTTCCAGCGACAGCGCCGACAATCGATTGACGGCCGCCGACCGCGCAGAAGATCACGAGCTCGATGGAGGGAACGATGCCGACAAAGGACGGCGACATAAACCCGACTTGCAGCGTGAACATGGCGCCGCCGATCCCCGCCATCGCCGACGCCAGGCAGAAAATGAAGATCTTGTAGTTGGCGACGTCGTAGCCGGAGGACCGGACGCGGTCTTCCTTGTCGCGGATGGCGACCAGGATGCGGCCGAGCTTGCTGGCGAGCACGAACCGTGCTGCGAACATGGTGCCAAGCAGCAGCAAGCAGCAGACGAAGTAGAGGATATACTTGGCGCTGTCGGTGCGGATATCCCAGCCAAGCAGCGTCCGCAGATCGGTGATGCCGTTGATGCCGCCGGTGTAGCCTTGCTGGCCGACGATCAGGATCGTCATCACCGCCGCCAGTGCTTGCGTAATGATGGCGAAGTAGACGCCGCCGACGCGGCGCTTGAACAAGGCGGCGCCGAGGATGAACGACAAAAGTGTAGGGACCGCAATCACGGCGAAAAGCGCGAATGGAAGCGACTTGAGCGGCACCCAGAATAACGGCAGCGCCGTGATCTGATTCCAGTCCATAAAATCGGGGATGCCCGGCGTCGATTGGATTTTGGTGTTGGCGACGCTCGACGCCTCGAGCTTGAGGAAGGCAGCCATGGCGTAGCCGCCGAGCCCGAAGAACAGCCCTTGCCCCAGACTGAGAATTCCGGTGTGACCCCAGCAGAGCACAAGACCGATCGCGACGAATGCGTAGGTCAGATATTTGCCGAACAGATTAAGCCGGAAGATATCGAGAAACGACGGCAACAAGACGAGGATGACGAGGGCGATCAGCGCGAAGCCGATGAGTTCAAGCCGTCGATTATCGAGCCGGAACGAGGGTACGGCGGACATCTGCCGTTACCTTCTGACCTTGAGGGCAAAGAGCCCCTGCGGTCGCAGCATCAGGATGCCAATGACGATGAGCAGCGTGAGCACTTTCGCCATCGACCCAGTGAGAAAGAACTCCAGCGTCGATTGCGACTGCGAGATGGTGAAGGCCGAAGCAATGGTGCCGAGCAGGCTTTGGGCGCCGCCGAACACGACGACCAGGAACGTGTCGACGATGTAAAGCTGCCCGGCGGTCGGGCCGGTCGAGCCGATCATCGTAAAAGCGCTGCCGGCGATACCGGCAATGCCGCAACCCAAACCGAACGTGTATCGGTCGATGCGCCGCGTATCGATACCGACCGCGCCGGCCATCGAACGATTGGCGACGACGCTGCGCACCTGCAGTCCCCAGCGCGAGCGAAACAAGAGGACCGCCACTGCGGCGGTGATGAGCAGCGTAAGCCCCATGACGAAAAGGCCGTTGATCTGCACCTCAATCGAATCGGTGACCTGCAGCGAGCCCATCATCCAGCTCGGCAGTTCGACGCCGACCTCGCGGGCGCCAAAGCCGGACCGAAATGCCTGCTGCATGATCAGGCTCAAGCCCCAAGTCGCCAACAGCGTGTCGAGCGGCCGCGCGTAAAGGCGTTGGATCAACGCCCATTCGACAAACAGCCCGGCTATTCCGGAGGTGATAAACGCCACCACCATCGCGACGAAGAAGTACCCGGCGTAAAGGCCCGGGAGGTAACTCTGGAAAAGATGCGAGCAGAAATAGGTCATGTAGGCGCCGAGGATCATGAACTCGCCGTGCGCCATATTGATCACGCCCATCTGGCCGAAGATGATCGCGAGGCCGAGCGCCATCAGCAGATAGACCGAGAACAGGATAAGGCCGGAAAAACCCTGCATCACCAGGATCGAACCGAGATCGCCGAGCGAATAGCCAAACATTGCGTGGTCCCTGGAAAGGGAAAGTGATTGCGGCGTAACAGAAGCGAGCGCACCCCGGCTTCCGCCGGGGTGCGATGGCCCTTTACTGGTACCCCTTCGGGAACGGATCCGGCTCCATGAGCTCGGCGGTCTCGTAGATCACGTCATACTGACCGTCGTCGCGGGCGCGGCCGACGCGGGTCTTGCTCCAGAGATGATGGTTCTCATGGATGCGCACGTAGCCTTCGGGCGCGCCTTTGAATTCGACGCCGGGCGAAGCCGCCGCGATCTTGTCGATGTCGAAGCTGCCGGCTTTTTCCGCCGTGAGCTTCCACAGCCAAGGCCCGAGATAAGCGGCTTGGGTAACGTCGCCGATGACCGTCTTGTCGCCCCACATTTTCTGGAACGCCGGCACGAATGTCTTGTTGTTGGCGTTGTCGAGTGATTCGAAGTATTTCATGCAGGCATAAGCGCCCACGATATTTTCGCCACCGATGCCGAGGATTTCGTCCTCAGTGACCGAGATGGTCATCAGCGTTTGTTTGGTGAGATCGACACCGGCCGCTTTCAGTTGTTTGTAGAAAGCGACGTTGGAGCCGCCGACGATGATCGCGTAGATCACGTCCGGCTTCACCAATTTCATCTTATTGATAACGGAGTTGAATTGCGTGCTGCCGAGCGGGAAGTATTCCTCGCCCGCGACCTTGAGTTTGAGGACATTCTCGATGTGCTTGCGGGCGATCTTGTTCGACGTCCGCGGCCAAATGTAGTCGGAGCCGAGAAGGTAGAACGTCTTGGCTCCCTTCTCTTTGGTGACCCAATTAAGTCCGGCGAGAATCTGCTGCGTGGCTTCCTGGCCG
>DATNNI010000195.1:0-10464 GCA_035601915.1 Xanthobacteraceae bacterium | reverse complement strand
CGTTCGCCTCATTCTTATTTGATTTCTCGGGCATTGAGGTTCCTTCTCGCAGAATCGATAAAGTCCCTATTCACATAGCAGGCCGCGGACGGAATCGGGGGAAAATCGTCTAGGTCCGCCCATTGATCCGAAAGGCGAATTGTCGATTTTTAGTGGATTTTACCGTCAGGAAGAGACCGGATCCGTGACCGAAAAAACCTATCGCTTGATCGGCGCGGACGGCCGCCCCCGCGATAGCGCCACCAAGGGCACGCTCGGCGGCCATCGGCGTTCGAAAATCTATGGCCGGCTCGATTGTCCGGGCGCGCTGCGCGCCATTGCGCGCGGCAACACCTATCAGAAGAGCCGCGTGTTCTTCGCCGACGAAGCGACCGCAATCGCTGCCGGCTATCGGCCTTGCGCAGTGTGCCTGCGCGACGCTTACCGCAAGTGGCGCCAACAACAACAGTAGAGGGCAATAACTTCTTGCTATGCTGCGTACATCGAATTCCCCAGCGACGGAGCCTGCCATGCGTCAATATCGCGTTGTTGTTTTTGCCGTTGCGCTCTGCTTAAGCGCCGCCGTCGCCGGTCCAGGCCGCGCCGATGCGCTGCTCACCGGCGGCATCGGTCTCTCAAACTGCGGGAAGCTCGCCCCGGATTTGAAGCCGGGTGCGGGGCTCGATCATCTGCCGAATGCGCTCCTGTTCTATTGGGTGCAGGGCTATTTGAGCGCCGCCAATATCTTTCTGCTCAACGAGTACAACGACTACATCGACATCGGCCGGGTCGAGGAACCAGCCATCACCAAGCTGGTCGCTGAATTCTGCGCGGAGAATCCGGACAAGAAGCCGATCAGCGCTATCGACAAGTTCATCCGCGACGCGGAGAAGGTGGAAGCCAAGGAGAGCGACGCATTCGACCCGTGGGAGCATTGAATCGCCAAGGATGTCGCTATGATCACGCTGTATTCCTACCCCGAGCTGTTCGGCGTCGCCGACAACAACGGCTATGGGTTGAAGGTCTTCGCCTTCATGCGGCTGGCTGGAGTGGCGTTTGTCCACGAGCATATTTTTGATGCGTCGGCGGCGCCGCGCGGTCAGTTGCCCTACATTGTCGATGACGGCGAGACGATCGGCGACAGCGAGGCCATCATTGCGCACCTCAAGCGCAAATATGCGCTCGCTATCGATGCCGGGCTCGACGCGGCCCGGCGCGACCGCGATCTCCTTGTCACCCGTCTGCTCGACGACCTCTACTGGGTCATGTCCTACTCGCGCTGGAAGGATGAGCGCCATTTTCCCGCGTTCCGCGACGCGCTGCTCCGCGAACATCCGCAGCTCACCATCGAGGGTTTGCGCAAGGCGCAGGAGTTTAATTTCCAGCGCTATTACTACGCGGGTATCGGCCGTTTTGCGCCGGAGGCGGCCTACGCGCGCGGCGTTGCCGATCTCGGTGTCCTGGCGCGGCTGGTGCCGGCGGACGGGTATGTCAATGGGCCGCAGCCGACTAGCATCGACGCCGGCATCTACGGCTTCATTGCCAACATCTGGTTCTTCGATATCGACACGCCGCTGAAGCGGTTCGTCGCGGCGCACGGCAACCTGGTGCGCCATTGCGAAGCGATCCACGCGAAGGTGATGCAGCTGGCGTCCGCGTAGCTCGCGCGCTGCGCGCGTCGCTTTACACCGTCGCCGCTGCGCGAACGCGCGCGCCGGGGAGAAGCGTCGGCGGCGCCATGTTGAGCGTCTCGATGGCGAAGCCCGCGGCGGCCCTGTAGCCGGCCATGAACGCAGTGCGTTCGGCGGGAGGAATGACATCGTCGATATTGTCGAACGTGCCGCCGCAACGTTCGTCGACCATGTTGAGGAGCCCGAACGGTCCGGCGCCGCGGTTGCGCAGCACGACTTGGGAAATCGGGCCGCACAGCTTGGCGTCGAAGGCTTCGAGCGCGGCTTCGCCGACGCCGTGCTCGACCAGGCAGGCGCCGAGGATACGGCTGTCGACAATCGCCTGGCTGCCGCCGTTGGAGCCGGTGGGGTACATCGGGTGCGCGGCGTCGCCAATCAGCGCCACCGGACCGTCGCGCCAGGTCGGCACCGGATCGCGGTCGATCATCGGATTTTCAAACACGATGTCGGCGCCGCGGAGCAAAGCCGGCACGTCGAGCCAATCCCAGATCCAGCCGTCGAAGTGATGGACGAAATCGGAGATCGGCACCTCCCGGAACCAGCCGCTCTGTTTCCAGCCCTCGCTGTTGTCCAAGGTGACCTCGGCGATCCAGTTGATCATGGAGAGCCCGGTGTGCGGGTCGGGATGCGAGATCGGATAAAACACCACGCGGTGGCGGTGTGTGCCCAGGCCGACAAACGACGAGCCGCTGCGGATCGGCTTTCCCCAGGTGGTGCCGCGCCACATTACGGTGCCGCCCCAATGGATCGGCGGCTGGCGCGGATGCATTTGCGCGCGCACCGCTGAATGGATGCCGTCGGCGCCGACGAGCAGCGCGCCGTGCGGCTCCGACGTTGAGCCGTCGGCATGCTCGACCAACG
Organism: Xanthobacteraceae bacterium; assembly: GCA_035601915.1. GTDB lineage: Bacteria > Pseudomonadota > Alphaproteobacteria > Rhizobiales > Xanthobacteraceae > BOG-931. Next base: position 7,933 of record DATNNI010000195.1, on the reverse strand, counting down.
CACTGACGCGCCCGTTGCCGTGTTTGCGATAGCTGGCGACCCGGCTGCCAAGCTGGACCGCCTGCGGCCCGATCCGCGCGACCACCTTATCGTGCAAGAGCATGTGGAACAGCCCGCGATGCACGGCGTATTGCGGCCAGTTGTAGCCGGCGAGCTTTCCGCGAGGCTCGGAATAGATGTCGTCGCCGTTCAGTCCGACCAGCGCCCATTCCCGGGCGGGTAGGCCGACCCGGTCGAGATCGGCCTCGGTGATGCCGAGGTCGTAAAGCTCGCGCACGGCGTTAGGTTGCAGATTGATGCCGACGCCGAGCGGGCGCATGTCGCGTACCGCTTCGAACACAATGCAAGGCACGCCGATCTGATGCAGCGTCAGCGCGGCCGCGAGCCCGCCGATGCCGCCGCCGGCAATGATCACGCGATCATCAGTTGAACTGTCACGGGTCACGGCGCCCACTCCCTGCGCATCTATTAAAACCGCAGGCGGCCGCCGTCCATATTCAATCCGCCGCCTAGTGGCCCGATTCTTTACGCTTGCGCCCGATCCGCGCTACCATCGCCGCAACCCCGGGAGACGTTCATGAGCAACGGCACGCCGCTTTCACTCGAAGAGCTCGAAGACCGCATCGCCATCGTGCGCGACAACATCAGGCAAGTGATCGAGCAGGCGGCCGCGCAATCGGGCGCCGGCGACGAGTCGCGCAACGCCGACCGGCTCGCTGATCAGCAGGCCGAGCTTGACCGCCTCACTAAAGAGCGCGACGCATTCGTGAAGCAGAGGAAATAACCGTTTCTTTCGCCGCCGGACGGGTCATGATTAAAGGCGCCGCTCCCTCACGCGGCTGAGTGGCGGACGCCGATCAAGCGATCAAGCTCGTGGCGGTTTTGCTTTAGGTCTTCGCTCGGTCCGTCATAGATGATGCGGCCGCGGTTCATCACGACAATGCGCGGCGAGATGTCGAGTGCAAGCCGGGTATTCTGTTCCACCAGCACAAGCGTCAGTCCTTGCGTGCCTGTCAGATGGCGGACGGCGCGGGTCAATTCTTCGACAATAACGGGCGCGAGCCCCTCCGACGGCTCGTCCATCAGGATCACCGCCGGATTGCCGACAAGGGCGCGGCCGATCGCCAGCATCTGCTGTTCGCCGCCGGACAATTGGGTGCCCCAGTTCTTCTGCCGGTCCTTGAGTCGCGGGAATAACTCGAACACCGTCTCGACGGTCCAAAGGCCGGGGCGCGCCGCCACATCCAGGTTTTCGCGCAAGGTCAGCGACGGGAAGATCTCGCGCTCTTGCGGGACGTAGCCCAGTCCCGCTGCGACCCGCAGATAGGGTGGCAGGCGCGAAATATCTTTTCCCGCAAGCAACAGGCGCCCGCGATGCAAGGTGTTGTGGCCCATCACGGTCGATAACAGCGTCGTCTTGCCGACGCCGTTTCTGCCAATAATGGCGAGCGTCTCGCCGGCTTTGACCGCGAGGCGGACATCCTCCACAATCACGGTTTCACCGTAGCCGCTGAAAACGCCGTCGAGCTCGAGCGCCGCGGTTTCAGCCATGGCGATCCTCACGCCGCTCACCGAGATAGACCGAGCGGACGCGCTCGTCGGCCGAAATCTCTTCCGGCGAGCCTTCGGTCAGCACTTCGCCGGCGACCAGCACGATGATGCGGTTGGCGAAGCGAAACACGAGGTCCATGTCGTGCTCGATGATGAGCACGGTAATGTTGGGATCAAGCTTCGAAATAACGTCGAGGATCAGGTGATTTTCCGAAGACGGAACGCCCGCCGCGGGCTCGTCGAGCAGCAAGAGCTTCGGGCGCTGGGCGAGCGCGATGGCGATTTCCACCAGGCGCTGTCGTCCATAGGGCAATTCGCGCACGGCTTTGTCGGCGTCGCCGACGAGCGCGAGCGATTCGAGATGGTCCAGCGCTTCGTCGAGCACTGCGGTTTCCTTGCCGGCTGATCGCCACAGCCGATTGCAGGTATTGGTCCGCTCGCCGATCGCGAGATAGACGTTTTCCAACACCGTGAGGCCGCGAAACAGCTGATTCACCTGGAAGGTGCGGGCGATGCCGCGGCGGGTCCGCGCGGCCTGCGACAAGGCGGTGATCTCATCGCCATCGAGCAGCACCTCGCCCGCCGAGGCACGCAGACGGCCGGTGATCAGATTGACCAGCGTGGTTTTGCCGGCGCCGTTCGGGCCGATCAGCGCGTAGCGTCCGCCGTGTGGCAGCGCGAAGCTGATGTTGTTTGCCACGGTGAGCGCGCCAAAGCTTCTTTGCAATCTTCTGATTTCCAGGGCCGGCGCAGTCATGGCTTCGCTCCAAGGCCCAGAGCGCGTCCGAGGCGGGCGAGCCGGCCAAAGGCGCGATGCCGGTTGGCAAGGACCACTGCGACGAGGAGCGCGCCGATGCCGAACTGCCAGAATTCCGGGCTAAGTTTCGCCAGTTCGTTTTGCAGCACCATGTAGAGTGTGGCGCCGACGAATCCGCCGTAGAGCCACCCCGCGCCGCCGAGGATGAGCATCATGAGTACGGCGGCGGATTGATCGAAGTCGAACACGCCAAGCGTCACCAGCGTGTTGGTCTGCGCGAACAATGCGCCGGCGATGCCGGCGAGGGCGGCGGAAATCGTGTACGCGATGACCAGGCGCCAATGCACCGGTGAGCCAAGGGCGTGCATGCGCGCAACGTTTTCGCGGATGCCGACGAGCGCTTGACCAAATGGCGAATAGACGATCCGCCGGACGACGTAGAACGCGACGAACACCACGCCGAGGCAATAGAGATAATAAGTGTGACCGTAGAGATCGTAATCGAAATAGCCGAACAGAGGGGCGATGTTGATGCCGGGTATGCCGTCATAACCGCCGGTGAAGTCGCGGAACAGATTACCCAGTTGCTGTAGCATGATGGTGGTCGACAACGTCAACACCAAAAGCGCCAAGCCGCGATAGCGCAGCAGGATCAAGCCGGAGAGAAACCCGCCGATCGCCGCTGCCAGTGCCGCGAATGCAAGCCCGGAAAGCGGTTCGCTCCAATGCAGATCGGTGATCAGCAAAGCCGCCGCATAGGCGCCGAGGCCGAAATAGGCGGCATGGCCGAGCGTAACGATTCCGGCGTAGCCGAGAATGAGGTCGAGCGAGAGCGCGAACAGAATCATGATCAGCGTTTGGCCGCCGAGAATCATCTGGTTAGGGAAAATGAAAAACGCCGCAATCGCGGCGATCCAGGGCAGCGCCTCGGCGATGCGATAGCGGTCGCGGCGGGCAAGGAAGGCGACCGCATGCGCGCGCGCAACGGCAATCTCGTCGCTGACGGCCGCGGCTCCAGGCGGTTTACTCGCGTCCATAAAGGCCCGCAGGTCTAACAAGGAGGATGAGGACCGCGATGGCGTAGATGACGAAGCTGCCGGCATCGGCGAATAGATATTTGCCGGCGGTGTCGCTGACGCCGAGCACAAGAGCGCCGGCAAGCGTGCCCCAGATGCTGCCGGAGCCGCCGACCGCAACGACGAGCAGGAAAAAGACCAGGTAAATGACGGCGAAGCTCGGCGTCAGTCCGAGAAGCTGAATGGCAAGCCCGCCGCCGAGTGCGGCGAGCCCGCTACCGACGGCGAAGGTGAGGGTGAACAGGCGGTCGACGTTGATGCCGACGGACTGCGCCATGCGCCGATTATCGACGGCGGCGCGGATCTTGGCGCCGATTTTGGTGCCTTCGAAGCCATACCACAGCGCCGCCACCAACGCCGCGCCGACGATTATGAGAAAGACCCGATAGGTCGGAAACGAGCGGTCCCCAAGGTAAATCTCGCCTGAGAGATAGGACGGGACCTGAATTGACTGAGGCTGGGGACCATAGAAATACGTGTAGGTCGCGATCGCCATGAAGGTGAGCCCTATGGTGAGCAGCACCTGGTCGAGTTCGCCGGCGCCATAGAGCTGTGAATAGAGCGAACGTTCAAACAGCACGCTCACCGCGCCAACGACGACGAAGGTGATGAGGAGCGAAGGCAGGAACGGCACGCCCCAGCTCGCGGTCGCCGTAATCACCAGATAGCCGCCGGCCATGGCAAACGCGCCGTGCGCCAAGTTGACGACACCCATCAGTCCCATAGTGACGGAAAGACCGACCGAGATAATGAACAGGAACATGGCCCAGGCCAGACCATCGAACAGAATACTGACGATGGTGTTGGCCACGGGCGGCAAGGATCGCTCACTTAAGCTCGGTCTGCCTGCCGCGTGCAGGCGGCAGGCAGAAAGCTTGCCTCAGGTTCTCAGGAGCCGCAACGGCCGACCTTGAGCTCCTTGCACTCGTCCTTCACTTGCGGGTAGGTCTCCAGCACTTTGACGCCGAGCTTGCCGTCCGCTTTTTTGATGACTTCTTCGGCGCGCTCCGGCTGGATTACATCGCGGGTCTGCGGATCGATTTCGATCGGGCCCCGAAATCCTTCGTGCTTCCACCCTTTAAGCGTGTCGATCACCTTGGCTGCGTCATCGAGATTGCCATGCAGGGTGTTGATGACGTCGAAAATTCCGGCCATCGTGTCCATCGACGCCGCCGACATAAAGTCGGGATACGAATCCGGACCATAGGCCTCGTGCCAGGCTTTCACGAACTCCGCGTTGCCTGGGGTATCGAGATCGTCCGAGTAGCTCGACATCACGATCAGGCCGATGGCCGCGTCGCTCATGTGCGCGAGCTGGTAGTCGGGAATGAGGTCCATCGGGCCGACGAGACGCACGCCGGCTTGGCGCATGCCCAGATCGCCATAGGTCTTCATCACGCCGCCGGCGTGCGAGCCGGAGGGGACAAACACATAAAAACAATCAGGATGCTCGTCCTTCACGCGTTGGAAGAACGGCGTGAAGTCGGGTACCGCGCCGGGCGAACCCATGCGGATCTCATCGACGACTTTACCGCCGCCTTTTTCGAAGGAAGTTTTGAAGGCTAGCGACGAATCCTGACCGGGCGGGAAATCGGTAAAGCCGGCGGCCGCGGTTTTGCACCCAAGCTTGGTCGCCGCGTAAGTGCCCATCGGATAGGCGGGATCCCACATGCTGAAGGAAAAGCGGACGATGTAGGGCGATAAATTGGTGATCCATGCGGTGCCGGCATTCGCGATCAACATCGGTATTTTTGCCTGCGTCGCCAACGGCGCCGCGGCGATCGCCGACGGCGAGAAGACGAAGCCGGCAAGGAGCTTCACCTTGTCGTTGGTGATCAGTTCGGTAACGACAGTGCGTGCATTGGCGCCGGACGCCGGACCTTCGTCGCGTTTGACCAGCTCGATTTTATTGTCACCGAGATCTTTGGCATGCAGCTTCACGTACAAGTCGAACGCTTTGTCGACTTGGTTGCCGAGATCGGAATTGGGCCCGGAATAGGGTAAAACGACGCCCACCTTGATCGTCTCGGCGTGGGATGCGGCCGCCCAACACAGCGTCAGAAAAGAGGCTGCAAACGCGCCCATCAACTTCATCGCGAATTCTCCTTGGCTTGAGCCGTCCCATTCGCGCGGCGTTGCTTTCGGTGCTACAGCCGGCCGCTCTTGATTTTCCCCACTTTCGCACGTCAAGTCGGCCAGAGCAAAACCGATGTTCCCGAATTCCGCGGCGGTGTGACGCATCAAATAGGGTTCGGCCAAACACAGGAACGCTGGGGTAAACGGGGGCTGCTGCATGATCGTCACCAAGCGCATCGACGGCAAGGCGCGCGCGGAACGGCTCCTGGCCGAGGTCGCTGGCGCGACCACCAAGCTCAAGGCACAGATAGGCGCGTCGCCGGGCCTCTGCGCCGTGTTGGTTGGCGACAATCCAGCGAGCCAAGTCTATGTCCGCAACAAGGGCAAGGCGGCAGTCGCGGCCGGCATAGAGAGTTTTCAAGAGACGCTGCCGGCCACGGCCAGCGAAGCGGAGCTGTTGCGCCTGATTGCCAAACTCAATGCCGATGACCGAGTCGACGGCATTCTGGTGCAACTGCCGCTACCGAAACAGATGGATCCCCAGCGTGTGATCGACGCCATCGATCCGGCGAAAGATGTCGATGGCTTTCACGTCCAAAACGTCGGAGCGCTCTGGAGCGGCGGTTTGGAGCGCGCGTTGGTTCCCTGCACGCCGTATGGCTGCCTGCTTTTGCTTCGCGACGTGGTACCGAGCCTCGGCGGGGCCGAAGCGGTGGTGCTCGGGCGCTCCAATATTGTCGGCAAGCCGATGGCGGCGCTGCTGCTCTCCGAAAATTGCACCGTCACTCTGGCGCATTCCAGGAGCCGCTCCCTCCCCGATCTGCTGCGCCGCGCGGATATTCTGGTGGCGGCGGTGGGACGGGCGGAGTTCGTGCGCGGAGACTGGATCAAGCCGGATGCCGTTGTGATCGATGTCGGCATCAACCGGGTCGATGCGAGCGAGGGAAAGTCGAAGCTAGTCGGGGATGTTGCGTTCGCCGAGGCGCAGGGCATTGCCGGCGCGATTACGCCGGTGCCGGGCGGGGTTGGTCCGATGACCATCGCGTGTCTCCTGCGCAATACGGTCATCGCCGCGTCGCGGCGCCGCGGCCGGACTGAGCCAATTCTCTAACCATGTTGGCGGCTTGCGGGCGCGGCTCCGGTCCGCCGCATGGTCATTAATTCGAAAGTAAATTCAGTGGCTTGCATACCGGTCGGTCGGCGGCGGCCGGGAATTAATTGAGCCCGCGCAGGGGGTCACCCGCTGCTTACCAAGCGTCCGAAAATTTTCCGGCCTCGGGCGGGCGGTGGACAGGAACATTACGCTCGTAAGCGCGTTCGCGCTACGGCTCAGGAGGAGTCACGTGAGGGGGAGATTCGCGCCGGCTAGCCGGGTCACGCGGTGTTTGCACCGCCTGAAGCCGGTCTGGCGTCGTTTCCGTCGCACGTAAAGCTGTCTGTTATGGTCCCGCCGCCCTAAGATCGGGCGGCGCAGTGCATGCTTCGGAGACTTTCATGCCCCGCACCTCGTCTGAAACCGGCGCAGCGAACGGTTCGAGCGCCGCCGCGGCTGCCGCCTCGCATGCCAAAGCCCGTGTGGTGGGACCGGAGGCTGGCGAGGCTCCCGAACTGCGTGACCTCTTGCAAGCGCTGCAAGCCGTACGCGTCGGTGACTTTTCGGTACGGATGGCCGGCCATCAGCTAGGGCTCTTGGGCAAGGTAGCCGACACTTTCAACGAAATCGTCGCCGCCAACGAGCGCATGGCGAGCCAGCTCGAACGCGTGGGCCAGGGCGTCGGCCGTGAGGGCCGGACCAAGCAGCGCGTTCGCTTTGGCCTGTCCGAAGGTGCGTGGGGCGAGATGGAAACTTCGATCAATTCGCTGATCGACGATCTGCTGTGGCCGACCACGGAAGTGACCCGCGCCATCGCCGCGGTGGCGCAAGGCGATCTGTTGCGCACCGTTCCGCTCGACGTCGACGGCCGCCCGCTGAAAGGCGAGTTCCTGCGCTCGGCCGAGATCGTCAACCGCATGATCAAGCAACTCAACGTGTTCACCTCGGAAGTGACCCGCGTCGCCCGCGAAGTCGGCACCGAAGGCAAGCTCGGCGGCCAGGCGCAAGTCGGCGGTGTGACCGGCGTGTGGAAGGACCTCACCGAGAGCGTCAACTCGATGGCCTCGAACCTCACCGCGCAGGTCCGCAACATCGCCGAGGTCACCATCGCAGTTGCCAACGGCGACTTGTCGAAAAAGATCACGGTCGACGTGCGCGGCGAGATTTTGCAGTTGAAGGAAGCCATCAACACGATGGTCGACCAGTTGCGTTCGTTCGCCTCCGAAGTCACCCGCGTCGCCCGCGAAGTCGGCACCGACGGCAAGCTCGGCGGCCAGGCTATCGTTCCCGGCGTCGCCGGCACCTGGAAGGACTTGACCGACTCGGTGAACGCGATGTGCGGCAACCTCACCGATCAGGTGCGCAACATTGCGCACGTCA
>DATNNI010000194.1:0-4391 GCA_035601915.1 Xanthobacteraceae bacterium | reverse complement strand
CGCCTTCAGCGTGATGCGCCGCGTCGCCGAGCCTTATGCCATCGCGCACGTGACGCTCGCCGAAGGCCCGACCATGCTGACCAACATCGTTGATTGCGATTTCGACAAGCTCTCCATCGGGCAGGCGGTCGCGTTGGTGTTCAAGGAAAGTGAAAACGGCCAGCCGGTGCCGATGTTCGCACCAGCCTAAGTTGCGTTTTTGGATCGGCCAATGATCAACAAGATCGTGCAAAGCATGGCGGAGGCGGTGGCGGGCATCCGCGATGGCGCGCTCGTGCTGATCGGCGGATTCGGCAGCATCGGCCAGCCCAACGCTTTGATCGAGGGCCTGATCGAGCAAGGCGCCAAAGACCTGACCATCGTCGCCAACAATGCCGGCGTCGGCCATAACGGCCTGGCGCGGCTGATGGAAGTGGGGCGCGTGCGCAAGATCATCTGCTCCTATCCGCGCACCAGCGATCCGGTGGTGTTCGAGGAGCTTTATCGCGCCGGCCGCATCGAGCTTGAAGTGATGCCGCAGGGCACCATGGCCGAACGCATGCGCGCCGCCGGCGCCGGCATCCCGGCGTTTTACACGCCGACCTCGGTGGGAACGCTGCTCGCCGAAGGCAAGGAGCTGCGCGAGTTTTCCGGTCGGCAATACGTGCTGGAAACCGCGCTTGCCGGCGATGTCGCGCTGGTCGAAGCCTGGGAAGCGGACCGCTGGGGAAATCTCACTTACCGCTCGTCGGCGCGCAATTTCAATCCGGTGATGGCGACCGCCGCCAAGTTGACGATCGCACAGGCGCAGCACATTGTTGATCTCGGCACGCTCGACCCGGAGAAGGTGGCGACGCCGGGAATATTCGTGCAGCGCGTGGTGCACGTTCCTTACGGCGAACCGACGGTGACGTGATGGAAGCCGATGTAAAGACCGATCTGCGCGCCGATCGGCCGCCTCAAGGCGGTTGCCGGCCGTGGACGCGCGACCAAATCGCGGCGAACGCGGCGCGCGATATTCCCGAAGGCGCTTACGTCAATATCGGCATCGGCATTCCGGTGCTCGTTGCCAATCACGTGCCGGCCGAGCGCGAAGTCATTATCCACTCGGAAAACGGCATCCTCGGCATGGGCCCGGAGCCGGCGCCCAACGAGATCAATCGCTGGCTGATCAACGCCAGCAAAAAATACGTCACGCTCCGTCCGGGCGGCGCCTACATGCACCATGCCGACAGCTTCGCCATTATCCGCGGCGGTCACCTCGACCTGTGTATCCTCGGCGCCTTTCAGGTCGCCGAGAACGGCGATTTCGCCAATTGGTCGATGTCGGCAACCGACATGCCGTCGGTCGGCGGCGCGATGGATCTCGCCGTTGGCGCCAAACAAGTCTGGGTGCTGATGGACCACGCGAGCAAGTCAGGCGAAAGCAAACTTGTACGGCGCTGCACTTACCCGCTCACCGCGCCGGGCGCGGTCACGCGGGTCTACACCAACCTTGCCGTGATCGATGTCACCGCGAAAGGCTTCGCCGTTCGCGAGATGGCGCCGGGAGTTACCTTCGAGGCGCTGCAAGACGTGACCGGCGCGCCGCTGCATCGCGCGGCGTGAGCGCCGCGGGCGTCGCCGCTTAAAACACCAGCCGGCCGCCGACCACCGCCAGCGTTGAAGCAAGGATGGGCCGGAGCACGCGATCGGGAATGCGCGCGCCAATGTAGCTGCCAATAGTAATGCCGGGGATCGACCCGACCAGCAGCGACACCAGCAAGGCCCAGTCGATGGAGCCGAGGAACCAGTGCCCGATACCGGCAATCAGCGTCAGCGGAACCGCATGCGCGATATCGGAGCCGACAATTCGCGCCACCGGGAGCCGCGGATAGAGGATCAGCAGCACCGTGACGCCGATCGCGCCGGCGCCGACCGAAGATAACGATACGAGGACGCCGAGCACGGCGCCGAGCCCGACGGTCAGCGCCTTGGCTCGCCCCGGCTCGAATTCGCCGACGCGCGTGGCGAAAAAATCGAGAATGCGTTTCCGAAACAAGAGTGCAATCGCCGTCAGGATGAGCGCGAAACCGAGCACCGTGGTGATTAATCCGCTGGCGCCTTCGCCCGTCCCGTGACTGAAATACGCGAGCAAGGCGAGCGTCAGCGCCGTCGCCGGTACGCTGCCGAGCGCAAGCCGCCTTACTATCGGCCAATCGACGGTATCGCTGAGCCCGTGAACGACTGTGCCTGCGGTCTTGGTGATGGAAGCGTAGAGCAAATCGGTGCCGACCGCCGTCGCCGGATGAATGCCGAACAACAATACCAGCAGCGGCGTCATCAGCGCGCCGCCACCCACTCCAGTCAGTCCGACCAGCATCCCGACGCCAAAACCGGAGGCCGAGTAGAGCAAATTAATATCGGGAAGAACCATCTAAAACTCCGGCACGGCTGATCGCTCGAGCCTTACTTATCGGCCGCGGCGAGCTTGGCGTCGCCGCCGGGGGCAGCGGAGATGGGATAGTGGTGGCCGGCAAATACCAGAACGCCGGCGACCGGCGCGAAGGCCAGAAATGTTGCGGTGTGCTGCCAGGAACGCATCCGCCCCTCCGTTCAATATTAGAAGTCTATACAATAAGTAGACTGAAAATTTTGGCTTTTGATTTTGCCGGCGCGAATGGTTTCGACCAAATCGCTGCGGTAAAAGATCAAAAATTTTCTATTTGCTCGGCTGGCGGCGTGCTCGGGAGGGCCCCGGTCAAAACACAGGCGAAAGCGTCCGCGCGCGTCGCTCGAGCGACGCTTTACTGCGCCGGTGCGGCTGGCTTCGCCGCCGGCTCCGCCTTCTGCGGCTTCTTTGGTTTTTCCGGTTTGTCCACCACCGATGTGGTCTTGGCCGGAGGTGCCGATTTGTGCTCTGCGGCTTTCCCGTCCGGCGCTTTTTCGTCCGCGGCTTTGTCGTCCGGCTTCGCCGCCGCGGTCTTTGCTCCGGCTTTTTTCTTGTGAGCGGCCGCGGGCTCAATGGCGTTGAGCTTGGCCACTTCGCCGGGTGTGCGCGTCGGCCCGGTATAAACGACGACCGGCGGTTCGCTGCCGTAGTCGGAAAGGAGCGCCGCTCCTTTTGGAGTAGGGGCGCGCAGGCTCGACAACAGCGCCGAGAATGGCGTGTCGACGCCGCCGGAATTGGGTTCGCTGCCGGCTTCTTCTTCTTCCTCAGCGGGCACGCGCTTCTTGTGCGGACCGCACACGCTGTCATGCAGGTTCGGAGGATCGGCGTTGACCGGCGTGAGGTTGCTGACCGAACCCAAGGCCGGTGTGAGCCAGCCCAGCGGGTTCTGCGTGAAGCCTCGTTCCAGAAGCTCGGCCGCCTTGATCGCGCGTGCCGGCGATGACGGCGCGCCGAGCACCACGGCAATGAGCCGCTTGCCGTTGCGCGTCGCCGTGGCGACAACGTTGAAGCCGGAGGCGCAAATAAATCCGGTCTTCATGCCGTCGAGCCCGGGATAACGGCCGACCAGCGAGTTGGTGTTGTGGATGATACGACGGCCGAACTTGATGTTGGCGATGTGCCAGTAGGGGCCGTATTCCGGGAAGTCATGAATAAGGGCGCGCGCCAGGATGGCGAGATCGCGCGCTGAGGTGATCTGGCCGTCCGCCGGCAGGCCATTCGGATTGACGAAATTCGATTGCGTCATGCCGAGCTGGTGCGCGGTCCGCGTCATCTCGTCGGCGAAATTCTCGATCGAGCCGGAAACGCCTTCGGCGAGCACCACCGCCATGTCGTTGGCGGAATGCACCATCAGCATCTTCAGTGCGTTGTCGACCGTCACCTGTGTTCCGGGCGGGAAGCCCATCTTGGTCGGCGATTGGGCGGCTGCCGTGTGCGACACGGTGAACAAGCTGTCGAGCGTGACGTGGCCCGCCTTGATCGCGCTCAAGGTGACGTAAGCCGTCATCAGCTTCGTCACCGACGCGGGATACCAGGGATAGGTCGCGTTTTCGGCTTCGAGCACTTTGCCGGTATCGGCTTCGACCAGGATGGTCGCCTCGGCACGCGCCGCCGGGGCCGGCGAAGCCGCGGCGCAGAGCGGACCGAGCCCAAGCGCTAATATCAGCGTGCGAAGTGTTCGCTTTTGAATCACGCGCGGTGGTCCGCTCGGTTGGTCGCCGCCGTTGGTCGAAACCGGCGAAGGAGGTGCAGCGGGTCTGCGGAAGGTTTCGCAGGCCCAAGTGGACAACTATCTAACCGAAACAGAGGCTCGAAGGCAAAGGTGAATCCGGTTAAGGTTGCGTGACGCGGAACTCATGCGTCGCGGTTAGCCAAGGAAAAGCGACGAAAATTTGGCGAAGGGAGCAATCATGACCGCCTGCATTGTGGGATGGGCGCATACGCCGTTCGGCAAACTTGCCGGCGAAACTGTTGAAAGCCT
>DATNNI010000193.1:0-3544 GCA_035601915.1 Xanthobacteraceae bacterium | reverse complement strand
CCCAGGTACTGGCGCGCGCGCAAAGCGCCGCGGCCACCGACCGGCCCTTTGCGGAACGCCTGGTGCACTTCTGGTCGAACCATTTTGCCATCTCGGCCGACAAGGGGGTGGTGTTCGGCTTGGCCGGCACCCTGGAAAACGAGGCCATCCGCCGGCACGTCAACGGCCGTTTTCTCGACATGCTGACCGCCGTCGAGCAGCACCCGGCGATGATCGCGTTTCTCGACAATCAATATTCGGTGGGCGCGGATTCAACGGCGGCGCGCTTCGCATCTCGCTTTGCCACTCGTTCCAACAGCGCTGCCGGCAAGCCAAAGCGCCAGTTCGGCATCAACGAAAATCTGGCGCGCGAGATTCTCGAATTGCACACCCTGGGCGTAAAGGGCGGCTACAGCCAAGCCGACGTCACGAGCTTCGCGCAGATCATCACGGGCTGGTCGATCGGCGGCGGCAAGGGCCGGCTGGCGGGAGGCGTGCCGGGCCGCTTTTATTTCCGCGACAACCTGCACGAGCCGGGTCCGAAAGTGTTTCTCGGCAAGACCTACACCGAGCAAGGCCAGCGTCAGGGCGAGGCCGTGCTTGCCGATTTGGCGCGCCGTCCCGAAACGGCCAACTTCATCGCCACCAAGCTCGTGCGGCATTTCATCGCGGACGATCCGCCGCCGGCCGCGGTGGATCGAGTCGCGCGCGCCTTTTTAAAATCCGGCGGCGATTTGCCGCAGGTCTACGCAGCCCTGATCGAGTCTCCCGAATCCTGGGACGCCAATGCGCGCAAGTTCAAGACTCCCGAGGATTTCGTTTTTTCGACCTTAAGGGCGTTGAACGTCTCGCCGGCACAACCGGAGGAAGTCATTCGGAGCTTCGATCTATTGGGCCAGCGTCAATACACGCCGGGATCCCCGGCGGGCTGGCCGGACACTTCGAAAAGCTGGGACGGCTCCGACGCGCTCATGCACCGCGTGCTGTGGGCATCGCGGGTCGGCGCGAAGTATGAAAGCGGCGTGGAACCGGCGGATCTGGCCGCCGCAAGTCTAGGCGGCTATGCCCGTCCGGAAACCTTGAGCGCTTTACGCCGCGCCGCGAGCTCCGGACAGGCCGTGGCATTGTTGTTGATGAGCCCTGAGTTCCAACGGAGATAATCATGCCGCGGCCTTCGCCAACGAACAGCAGTCGACGCCGCTTTCTGATCGGCGCGGGTGCGCTGGCGGCGACTGCCACGATCCCCAATGCACTGTTTGCCTACACCGGAGGCTCGTCGCGCCTGGTGGTCGTCATCTTGCGCGGCGCGCTCGATGGCTTGGCCGCTGTGCCCCCGTATGGGGATCCTGACTACGCGAGCCTGCACCGCGAACTGGCGATCGCGGCACCGGGCGGACCCGATGGTGCATTGGCACTGAACAACACTTTCGGACTGCATCCCTCGTTAAGCTTTTTGCACGAACGCTTCGTCGCCGGCGAGCTGGTGGTCTTCGATGCGGTCGCCTCGCCCTATCGCGATCGATCGCATTTTGACGGTCAGAATGTGCTCGAGAACGGACTTGCCAAGCCCATCGGCACCGCCGACGGCTGGCTCAATCGAGCGCTCGCCGCATTGCCGCGCGGCGGCGGACGGGCCGGCGATCGTGCCGTGGCCATCAGCCAAAATGTGCCGTTGATCCTGCGCGGCGAAGCCGCGGTGATTTCCAAATCGCCGCAGGCCACGCCGGATGTCGACGAGGACTTGCTCGCCCGCTTGGCGGACCTGTACTCCAAAGACGATTGGTTCTCGGCGCGGTTGAGCGACGCGGTGCAGACCGAAAAAATGGCGGACGGCGCAGCGGACGTAAGCGGCATGAGCAAGCAATCGGCCGGAGCCGGAGCAGCCTATCCGAATCGAGTGGCGGCCGTGGCGCGCATGGCGTCCGAATTGATGCGCAGCGACGGTGGCCCGGAGATTGCCGTCATCGAGGCCAGCGGCTGGGATACCCACGCCAACCAGGGCGGTGCCAAAGGTATCCTCGCCACCCGATTGGCGGGACTCGATCAGGGACTCAAATCGTTGGCCGACGGCCTAGGGCCTCTATGGCCGCAGACGGCGGTGCTGGTGGTCACGGAATTTGGCCGGACCGCGGCCGTGAACGGCACGCGCGGTACCGACCATGGCACAGGCGGCTGCGCCTTTCTCCTGGGGGGCGCGGTTCGCGGCGGACAAGTCATCACCGACTGGCCATCCTTGAGGCGCACGGCGCTCCTGGATAATCGCGATCTCAAGCCGACGCTCGATCTGCGCAGCGTATTCAAGGCCGTGCTCGACGAGCACATGCACGTCGATGCGAATACCCTGGCCAAACGAGTATTCCCCGACAGCAGCGGCGCGCGCCCTCTTCAAGGGCTAATACGCGCCTAGGAGCCAGACAGGCTCCCACTGCCATCAGGCGAATTTACATCCCCGATGATTCCACGCCGGAATTCATCGCCGGCGGCATTTCTGGCTCAGAGGCTGGCAGGGACGGCGGCGCAGCCACCGGCGCCGGCATCATCGGCGCAGGCTTGGGCTTCGGCGGAGCCTTTACCGCCGCGGGCTTCGGAGCCGCGGGCTTCGCAGCGATCGGCGCTGCCTTCTTGGGCGCTGCCTTCTTGGGTGCTGCCTTTTTGACTGCCTTCTTTGCCTTCGCCTTGACCTTCTTCTTCGCCTTCACCGGCCGCGTCTTTCTTTTCGCGGCGCTCTTTTTGGCCGAGCGTTTAACCGAACTACGTTTGGCCTTTGCCATCGGCCGCTTCGACTTGCGTTTTTTCGACTTGCTCTTTTTTGCCATGATCATCCTTCTCCTGAAACATCGTTCGAACTCTCGCTGTGAGAGTAGCCCTGAAAAAGTCTGCTGTCATCTGTGCGTGAGCACTGGAGTCGCTGACGCGGATTGCGTAGGCTGACCTGCCGTGTCCACAACCGAAGAAATCCGCCCAATAAAAGATGTCTGGCTGAGACCGCGGCGCGTATTTCGCGAGTTGGCGACACAGCCGATCGGCGCCACGGACTACTTGTTGGCCGCGGCACAAGGCACCGCCACCGCCGTTACGCTCTACCGAACGCAACCTCCTGCACCCGGATTTACCGCCGGCGAGATTCTGGGAAGCCTCTGCATATTCGCGCCCCTCGGCGGCGTGCTGAGCATGTATATATTTGCGGCCCTCTACCGGCGCTTAGGCACGCGCGCGGGCGGTAAGTCGGCGCGCAATCAAGTCTTCCACGTGCTCGCGTATGGGGGCATTCCCGTGGCGGCGTCGCTGTTTCTGTGGATATTCACGGCGCTATTGGTGGGTGAGGCGGCGATCATCCAGAAACCGGCCGCCGAGTTGGATGGATTTGTCGGCTTCGTGCTGCAGGCGCAGCTGGTGGCCTACGTGCTGCTGCTGTTTTGGAGCGTCGTTCTGCAAGTCATGGGATTCAGCGAAACCCTAGGATTAACTACTCGAAAAGCCTTCGCGGTGTGGGTGCTGGGTCAGGTGTTATGGCTGCTCGCGATGTTTTTCCTGGCCATCTTTATTGGGCTGCTATTCCCGGGAC
>DATNNI010000192.1:0-2409 GCA_035601915.1 Xanthobacteraceae bacterium | reverse complement strand
TCATCGATCCAAGGTTCAGCTATCGAGCCGAAGACGTCGTCGCGACGCTGGAACGGATTTGTGTCGCGGCCGGCTATCCGAAGACGATCAGGGTCGATCAGGGGACCGAGTTCGTCAGCCGGGATCTTGATCTCTGGGCCTATGCGAAGGGCGTCACCCTGGACTTCTCACGCCCCGGAAAACCTACTGACAACGCCTTCATTGAGGCGTTCAACGGGCGCTTCCGAGCGGAGTGCCTCAACGCGCATTGGTTCCTGACGCTTGCCGACGCCCGCGAAAAGTTGGAGGATTGGCGCAAGTACTACAACGAGGATCGGCCGCACGGGGCCATCGGCAACAAGACCCCGGTTTGCCTAATGACTCCCGCCGGCGCATCCAGCCCGCCGGCGCTACAGAAGTCGGAAAACTCTAGTTTCCGGCGGTCCAACGATGGGTAGCAGAGCATCGATGGCCGGACTCTAATTCTCCGTGGAGGAAATCCGCAGAGGCAGGTCAATTCGTTCGCCTCGCGCCTTGGGCAGTTCGTTCTCCCGCAGCTTTCCCAGTCGGTGCCGAACCCTTCATCTATGACTCGGTGGCTGATGAGATCAGGCTGGTCGGTTTCCGCGTGGCTTATCTCGCGGACAGCGCGGCTTGCACAAAGACCGCATCCCGGTCGGAATTTAACGGTTCAGTTCAATAGCCGAAAACGGTGTCTTGCTATTGCTCCGTTCGGCGCGGTTCGCGCGCTCTAACCGAGGCATCAAGGCATGCTCAGCGCTGCAGACATTCAAATGATCCGCGACGCCGACCCCGGCGCGGTTTTGCCGGGCATTGATACGATGACCGGCAATCCGTACGCCACGTCTTCGCTGCTCGACCTTACAAAAATCACCCAAAAGTCAAACGCACCCTATTATTACTCCCCATCCACCAACAGCGTAATCGTCACACAGAGTGGCATCGTCCTCCGCAGCATCAATTTTGGCGACGCCACTGTCTACCTTGATGCTAATAATGTCACCGTCGAAGACTGCACATTCTCCAGCACGCTCAGACAAAATGGCCAGGGAGCCATTGTAGAGAACAACACATTCGTTGGAGTGCAATCACCAACCGGATTTTGGGGGGGCTTCGTCAGTTCCAATCCGAATATAACCATTGAAGACAATACATTTCTTGATGCGCCTAGCGACGCTATCGATATCGGCGGCCCCAGTGTTGAGGGCCCCCCCACTGCCGGGGGCCTTATCAAAGGAAATTACTTCTCGGGAGCGGGCACCGAGAATGGGGCACATGCCGACGCGATTTGGGTGACCGAGTCAACCGTACCGATTGCGATTACCGACAATCTTATTGACTCGACGTGGAACAGGAACTTCCCCGCGCAGCCGAACAGCGCCGTCCGAATTACAACCGAGGAGGGCAATGTATCCAATGTAACTGTTTCAGACAATTATTTGCTCGGCGGTGGGTTTAACTTCGAAGTAACCGCGGACACCCCGAATACCACGGTCAGCAACGTGTCGTTCACAAACAACGACGTCGGATTCAGCGCATACGGCGAATATTATAGCGGTACAAACAACCTCGCGACCGTGTCCGGGAACACGACCGTCGACTTCTCGAATCCCACCGCTTCCACCAACGCCCTCGCGGCCTATGTCGCGGCTGGCCTTCCCACGGCGAATGTCGTCTCTGGAACTTCAGGCGGAGCCGGCGCCAGCGGGTCCGCGCCAGCGACGATCTTGGGCAACGGCTTTGTGTCGGCGTACCTGGGCGCGGGCGCCGGCGAGACGAATTTCGTTGGTGGCTACGGCGCACAAAATCTGTTCGGCGGCCAGGGCGCGAACATTCTGACCTATCTCGCCATCGGCGACGGCGGCGACCGAATGTCCGCATTCGACCCGGCCAAGGACGTGATCGATCTCAGCCATATCGACGCCGATGTCACTACGACCGGAGTCCAGAACTTTACCTTCATCGGCTCCGCCCCATTCAGCGGCGGCGCTCAAGTGCGCTATCAACTGAATCCGACAAGCGACACCACCACCGTTCAGGCCGCTCTCGCTGGCGACAACTTGGCCGATTTTACCATCACGCTCTCAGGACTCGTGCCGCTCACGGCTGCGGACTTCGCGCTGACCGCGGCACAGTCAACCGCTGCGCTCGCGAATGGCGCAGCGCTGTCCTACACGAAGGTGACTACGGCCGCTGGCGCGCCGACAGAATACGCATATTCGAACGTTCACGGCCGAGCCTATACAACGTACGACTCATTCTATGGCTCCGGTTACGAAAACCTTGAGGCGGATGATCTGAACCTGAGTTCGAGCGCAAACGAGCTCGTTCTCTACGACCCGAACCAGACGGTCACGAGAGGCGGCGGCAGTGAAACCCTGCAGGTGGGGACGGGTAACGATCCGCTCA
>DATNNI010000191.1:0-5567 GCA_035601915.1 Xanthobacteraceae bacterium | reverse complement strand
ACTTATTCTTGCCCATACAGGGTTTGTTGTTTTGTTAGTTCTGGCGCAATTCTGGCCGGTCGTTGGTGGCAGCCGGGCGCCGATAATTTCCCGCGAGCCAGTCACTCGATCCGCCGCAATCTACGTCAAGATATTTGCTCTTGTTCCGGCGCTGCTCTTCACTATAGCCGCGGTCATTCTCGACGTTGGCGTGCCGACCGGCGGCGCGGCGCCGCTTCTGATACTCTCAGGGCTCGCCTGTATTGTCGTTGTCGGTGAGCAAATCGAGCTTCGCCATCAGCATATTCTTGGCTACGCCTGGATCGGGTTGCTGCTCGTCCCGGCACTCCTGGTGCCTGCGGCTTTTCTTGTATTGCCATGGACGAGCGGTATCTCTCTCAGCGTCGCACAGCCTGCGGGCGCGATGGGCCGCTTCTTTGCTGAAAGCTTCGAGCGACGCACCGGACGGCCGCTTGCCGTAGTCGGCGGTGACACCGACACCGCAGCGCTGGTGGCGCTCGCCGCTCCAAGCCGGCCGGGCGTATATTTTGGCGATGACCTTGCCGGGTCGCGCTCGATCACTGCCGAAGATATCCGCAAGAAAGGCGCGATTGTCGTGTGGCCGGCGTCCGAAACGACGCCGGAACCTCCGGCGAAAATTAGAGCATTGTTCCCCGAACTTGTACCCGAAGTGCCGCAGACTTTCGCGCGACCGGTTCGCGGCAGGTTGCCGCCGTTGCGCATCGGATGGGGCATGGTCCGGCCGGCGCGCGAGGCTGCCATGCTCTCCGACCCGCATCGATGAAGCCGGCGTCGAAACACGGCGCGAAAGTCGTCCCTAACCGGCCAACGCCCGCTTTAACGCCAGGAAGTCGCGCCAGACGAACCGCTTCTGCAGTGGACTGCGCAACAGGAAAGCCGGATGATACGTCGCCAGTGCGCGTATTTCGCGAGTACCGGTGTCAAACTTGAACCAGCGCCCGCGGGTGCGCGTGATTCCCTCCCTGGTTCCGAGCAGCGTCTGCGTTGACGGCTGACCGAGGCAAACCAGGAAGTCCGGATTGGCCAGTTCGATTTGGCGCCGGATGAAGGGCAAGCAGATCGCCGTTTCATGCGGCGTCGGCGTGCGGTTACCTGGCGGACGCCAAGGAACGACATTCGCAATGTAAGCTTTGGTACGATCGAGGCCGATTGCTCGAAGCATGAGGTCAAGCAATTTTCCCGACCGGCCGACAAAAGGTTCGCCGGCAATGTCTTCGTCGCGGCCCGGTGCTTCACCGACGAACATTACCCGCGCGCCCGGGTTGCCTGCGGCGAACACGAGTTGGGTGGCCGTCGAACGCAGCATGCAGCCTTCGAAATTGTCCAATAGTGCGCGCAGCTCATCGAGACTTTGTGCGTTTCGCGCGCCCTCGCGTGCCGCCATCACCGCTGCCTCGGGCGTGACAACCGGCGCAGCCGCGGGATTGCGGGGCGTTTCCGGAATGCCTTTTCCCGTTGCCTTGCGTGGAATGGCCGGAGCAGGCGGCGTGCCGCTCGCCGCGCGTTGCGCTGGCTTGCCGCCGCCGCCCGCGGCCGCCGGCGTCGCGGCCGGTTCCGGCCGATCGGCAAAGTGGTTGACGGCCTCCTCACCGACGGCGCCGTCGACCCCGGCGTCGAGGTAAAAGGCGATAAGTTCGCGCGCGTTTCGGGCTGCGGAGGTCACGGGAGCCGGTTTATGGACGATCCCTTCAGTCTATGCGAGGGATGAAACGATGCAATATCGGCTTCCGCGCGGATTGAGGAAAATATCATGAGCGACCCCGAGCTTCCCGGCCGCGAGGCGATGGAATTTGACGTCGTCATCGTCGGTGCAGGTCCGGCCGGCCTTGCCGCCGCGATCAAGCTTAAGCAGCTTTCGCCGGAGACCTCCGTCGTGGTCGTGGAGAAAGGCTCTGAGGTCGGCGCACATATTTTGTCCGGCGCGGTTATTGATCCCATCGGCATGGATGCTCTGGTTCCGGAATGGCGCGAAGGAGAGACGCCGGTACACACCGCGGTCACCGACGACCGTTTTTACTTGCTCGGACCGAGCGGTGCGCTGCGTGTGCCGAACTTCTTGATGCCGCCGCTGATGAATAACCACGGCAACTTCATCGTTTCCCTCGGCGACGTCTGCCGCTATCTCGCACAGAAGGCGGAAGCGTTGGGCGTCGAGATTTACCCGGGATTCGCCGCTGCCGATGCGCTCCTCGAAAACGGGATCGTCAAAGGGGTCACGACCGGCGACATGGGCGTCGCCAAGGATGGCCACCACAAGGACGGCTTCGCGCGCGGCATGGAATTGCGCGCCAAATACACATTGGTCGCCGAGGGCGCGCGCGGCAGCCTCGCCAAACAATTGATCGAGCGTTTTGCCCTTCATCGCGACCGGCAACCGCAAAAATACGGCATCGGATTAAAGGAGCTATGGCAAGTCACGCCGGAAAATTTCCGCAAAGGGCTGGTGCAACACACCGCGGGCTGGCCGCTTAGCAACAATACCGGCGGCGGATCGTTTCTTTATCACTTCGCCGATAATCTGGTGGAAGTTGGCTTTGTTGTTCATCTCAACTACCAGAATCCATATTTGTCGCCCTTCGAGGAGTTTCAGCGCTTCAAAACGCATCCGCTCATCCGCGACACATTTGCCGATGGCAAGCGCATTTGCTACGGCGCGCGCGCCCTAACGGAGGGCGGCTGGCAATCGGTGCCCAAGCTTGTTTTTCCGGGTGGCGTGCTGATCGGCTGCGCCGCCGGCTTTATGAACGTGCCGCGCATCAAGGGAAGCCACAACGCCATACTCTCCGGCATGCTTGCGGCGGAGCATGTTGCCGCAGCGCTTGCTGCCGGACGCGCGCACGACGAGCTTTCCGCTTATGACGAAGCGTGGCGAGGCTCCGCGATCGGCAGGGATCTCTGGCGCGTGCGCAACGCCAAGCCGCTCTGGTCCAAGCTGGGTACCGTTGTCGGCGTCGCGCTCGGCGCGGCGGACATGTGGGCCAACACAGTCGCGTTTTCGCCCCTCGGCACGCTCAAGCATGGCAAGCCTGACTTTGCCACGTTGAAGCCGGCGGCGGATTGCCGGCCGATCCTTTATCCGAAGCCTGACGGCAAGTTGACCTTCGATCGGCTCTCGTCGGTTTATCTGTCAAATACCAATCACGAAGAAGACCAACCGGTGCATTTGATTGTGCGTGACCGCGCGCTGCAGAAAGCATCGGAACACGACGTGTATGCCGGGCCCTCTGCGCGCTACTGTCCGGCAGGTGTTTACGAATGGGTGGAGGAAGGCGGACAACCGCGTTACGTGATCAACGCGCAAAATTGCGTCCATTGCAAAACCTGTGACATCAAGGATCCCAATCAGAACATTAATTGGGTGCCGCCCGAGGGCGGTGGCGGGCCGAACTATCCGAACATGTGATGAGTTCACCGCTTGCGGCATTTGAGCCGGTCGTCTGCCGCGATTTTGCCTCCCTTGCGGCCTAGACGGGCTATGTTCTTGCGGGGGCCCGGTAAAAGGGTCATTCTCGCGCCAAATCCGCGGCTATCGATTCCGTTGCCGCCCCAGTTTGCCGAATGGAGCGATCGTGAGTTCTTTGCTGCTGCACCGGCACGCCGCCATCGCTGGCGCGGTCGTGCTTTTGAGCCTGCAATCTGCGTTCGCAGCCGAAACGCCGACACCGCAGGAACTCGCTCATACGACTGCCGCCGGAAGCTACCTGGCGGCGCGGCATGCCGGCGTCGAGCGCGACTCAACGACGGCGGCGGCCTACTATCTCAACGTTCTCAAGAGCGACCCGCGTAACACCGATCTCCTCAGCCGTACTTTCCTTTCGGTGTTGACCGATGGCGACATTGACGAAGCCGGCCGGCTTGCCGACCGGCTGATCCAGGTCGACCGCAGCGACCGGATCGCGCGTCTGGTCATCGGCATACGGGCGCTCAAGCAGAAACAATATGCGTTGGCCCGGCAGAACTTCGCGCAGTCGGTGCGCGGGCCGGTCACTGACCTTACTGCAGCGCTGCTTTCCGCTTGGTCTTCAGCGGGAAGTGGCGATACCCACGCGGCGCTCGACTCGCTTGACCATCTTACCGGGCCGGATTGGTATGGCATCTTCAAGGATTTGCACGGCGGGTTGATCCTCGACCTCGCCAACAATCGCAAAGATGCCGGCAAGCGTTATGAGCGCGCCTACAAGTCCGATCCGCTGGCATTGCGGACGGTCGAGGCCTACGGTCGCTACCTGTCTCGTGCCGGAAGCAAGGACGATGCGCTGAAAGTCTACGAGGATTTCAGCAAGGCTGTGCCCAATCATCCGATAATTACCGAAGAGATCAAGGACGTGCAGGCCGGCGAGAAATTGTCGCCGCTGGTCGATTCGCCGCAGCTCGGCGCGGCGGAAGCGCTATATGGGCTTGGGGCGTCTATCGGTCATCGCGGCGGCGAAGATCTCGCGCTCATATATCTTCAACTCGCGCTTTATCTTGAGCCGAATCACGCGATGGCGCTGCTGTCGCTGGCCGACCTTTACGAGTCGCTGAAAAAGCCCGATCTCGCGATCAAGGTTTACGATCGGATT
The DNA here is from genome assembly GCA_035601915.1 of Xanthobacteraceae bacterium. Taxonomy (GTDB): domain Bacteria; phylum Pseudomonadota; class Alphaproteobacteria; order Rhizobiales; family Xanthobacteraceae; genus BOG-931. The sequence goes on along the minus strand of DATNNI010000191.1, from coordinate 984 downwards.
TCGCCTTCGTCGCCGTTGCACCGCAATGCCGAAATCCAAATTGCATCCGATTTGGACGCGCTCGATCGGACCGATGAAGCCAAGAAGCGGCTCGAAAAATTGATTGCCGATAGTCCCAAAGATACTGAAGCAATCATGGCGCTCGCCAACATTCTGCGCGGCCGCAAGGATTTCGCGCAATGTGGCGATGTTTACAGCAAAGCCATTACCAGCGTCGGGGTGCCGGAGAAATCGAACTGGGTAATGTTCTACTTCCGCGGCATCTGTTACGAGCGGTCCAAACAATGGCCGAAGGCCGAGGCCGACCTAAAGAAAGCGCTCGAGCTGTACCCGGACCAGCCACTGGTGCTCAACTACCTCGGCTATTCGTGGATCGATCAGGGGGCCAGCCTCGAAGAAGGAATGAACATGATCCGCCGCGCCGTAGAGCAGCGGCCGGATGACGGCTACATCGTCGACTCGCTGGGATGGGCCAATTTTCGTATCGGCAATTACCCCGAAGCGGTGAAGGAGTTGGAGCGCGCCGTCGAGCTCAAGCCGGATGACCCGACCATCAACGATCACCTCGGCGACGCTTATTGGCGGGTGGGCAGGGTGCTGGAAGCTCACTTTCAGTGGTCCCACGCCAAAGACTTAAAGCCCGAGCCGGAAGATCTGGCGAAGATCGAGGAAAAGCTCAAAGCCGGATTGCCGGACGATACGTCTTCCGCGGCCGATGCGGCAAAGAGCAAGAAGGCCGGCAGCGGCGGGTGAGTCCCCGGCCATCCGCTCCGCTCGTTGAAAGCGCGCCGGCCAAGATCAATCTAACGCTGCGCGTGCTTGGTCGTCGCAGTGATGGGTATCATGAAATTGAAAGCCTCGTTGCGTTCGCCGATTTCGGCGACCGGTTGCGCTTTTCCCCCGGCGGGGCATTGACGCTGGCGGTTGACGGACCGACGGCTGTAAAAGCTGGCGACATCGACAGCAATCTCGTCCTGAAAGCCG
>DATNNI010000190.1:0-4359 GCA_035601915.1 Xanthobacteraceae bacterium | reverse complement strand
GGGTCTGGTCCTTCAGCGGAGTCAGCTCAAACGTCACCCGCGACGTCCGCTCGCCCTGCAAATCCTTGTAAGGCGGCTGCCACGCGTAAGACAGACGCCGCGGCGGATCGCTTTCAATGATCGGGTCGTGATGGACCACCTTTCCTTTCGGATCCGTCGCCGTCATGCGCTCGCCGGCCTTGCCGTTGGCGGCGACGCGAAAGCCGAACCAATACTTCTCGGTGACGTTCGGGTCGGTCAGGGCTTGCCAGACTTTCTCCGGGCTCGCGGCAATATAAGTCACGTAAACGAACTTTGGTCTTTCGCTCATCCCCGTCTCCATTTTCCCTTGTCCAAAAACGCAACCTTGCGCGACAACGGGTCAGGCCGCCGCGGCGAGCGCGGCGATGCGCTCCCAGGTCGTTGCGACGAAGCTGTCGCGCGCCCTCATGCGATCGAGCCAAGCGCCGAGATTGACAGTCTTGGCCGTCAACGCAGCCCATTCCGGCGTCTGGCTGAGGAAGTCGAGCTGCGGCGCCACCATCAGGTCGGCAAGGGTTACGGCATCGCCGGTGAAATACTGCTTGCCGCCCAAAAGACGCGACAATTCGTTGATCACCGTGTGTGCCTTGGGCATCGCCTTCGCGATTGCGGCTTCATCACCCGGCTGGCCCAACAAGCGCGGCCTGACGATGCGCTGAAACCCGATCACGTTGGCGACACCCTGAAACAGGTACCAGTCGCAGACATTCATGACCTGATCCATCAGCGCAGCCCCTTGCGGCGCGCGCGGTGTCAGCGCCGGCGCGGGCAGGACGCGATCGAGATATCGCAGGATTGCTTGCGTTTCGTAGAGCATTAGATCGCCGTGCTCGAGCACCGGGACGCGGCCAAATGGATGCCGCGACAGATGCGGCTCGCCTTTAACGGTCTCGGGCGTAACCGGCACGAGCCGATAGCTGGCGCGCTTTTCTTCAAGGGTGGCGAACACGGCACGGCCATAGGGGCTGCCGGGCATACTGTGAACAACGAAATCAGACATCGTGAACCTCCCGTCTCAAACGTCAGCACCTCGTCGGCGCCGCGCTCAGCTAGCGGTCGCTTCGCTCCAGATCCTTCTTCAGCTCACTCAGCGCCTGCAGGCGCGAGCGTTCGAATTTCCCAATCCAGCGTTCGGCGATCTCATGGATCGGGACCGGATTGAGGTAGTGCAGCTTCTCCCTCCCCCGCCGCATGGTGGCGACGAGATTGGCGTTCTCCAGAATCGCCAGATGCTTGCTCACCGCCTGCCGCGTCATGTCGAGACGCGCACACAGCTCGCCCAGCGTTTGGCCGTTTTCGGCGCGCAGCCGGTCGAGCAATTCGCGCCTGCTCGCGTCGGCAAGCGCCCTGAACACGTCATCCATAGCGACAATATGCAACCATTTAGTTGCCTGTCAAGGGGGCAAATGACGGCCGTCAAAACAACGGGCTTTTAGGTCAGTTCCTCTTCACAATGTGGCTTAGCTTGAAGATCCAGCCGCCCGTCGCATCGAGCTCATTCCTCGGGCGCGTCGACGATCGGGTCATAGCGCGAAGCATCGAGCCCAAGCAGATTCCACGATTGCTGCATGTGCGGCGGCAGCGGCGCCGTGGCGTCGATGATGCCGCCGCGCGGATGCGGCACGACGATGCGCCGCGCCAAAAGATGCAGCTTGTTCTGCATGCCGCCGGGCAGTTGCCAATTCTCGATCGAGAAATACTTTGGATCGCCGACGATCGGATGATCGATATACGCCATGTGTGCGCGTAATTGGTGGGTGCGGCCGGTCACCGGCTTGAGCGACAGCCACGACAGCAGCGGTCCTGCCGTTTCCACCACCGCGTAGTACGTCACCGCATGGCTAGCGCCCTTCTCGCCATGCCGGGCGATACGCATCACCGATTCGTCCTCGCGCTCTTCCTTGACGAGATAGGTCGAGATGCGGCCCTGCTGAACCTTGGGCACCCCGGCAGCCAGCGCCCAGTAAATCTTGCGCGCGGAACGCGTGCGGAAAGTCTTGGCGAGCGCTGTCGCGGCAAACCGCGTCTTCGCCACGAGCAAACAGCCGGCGGTGTCCTTGTCGAGGCGATGCACCAGGCGCGGCCGCTGGCCGCCGGCGTCGCGCAGCACGTCGAGCATGCCGTCGAGGTGGCGCACGGTGCCGGAACCGCCTTGGACCGCCAATCCCATCGGCTTGTTGAGCACGAGCACATCGGCGTCCTCGTGCAGCGTGATGGATTTGAGAAATTCGCGGGTTTGGTCGGGCGCTCCACCGCCGGCGTGCGGCTTCGGCGCTTCGAGCCGAAGCGGCGGAATGCGCACGCTCTGCCCAGATTGCAGCCGATTTTTGGGCTGCGTGCGCTTGCCGTCGACGCGGACCTCGCCTTTACGGATCACGCGCTGGATGTGGGAAAAGCTTAAGCCCGGGAACCGCGCTTCGAAAAACCGATCAACCCGCATGCCCGCTTCGTCGGCAGTGACCGCGACGTTTTGGACCGCGCTCGAATTTGCCCTTTCCCCTTGCGGGAGAGGGGTACTTTCGATGCCGAACCTCTCACCCGTCGCGTATTGGAGCCTGCCATCGGGCCGGCCACTTCGGGCCGGTCCCGTTGGACGCTCGCCACCCTTTCCCGCAAGCGAAGAGGGTAAACCGTGCGCTTTGCGGTGCTGCGACTGATGCCTCGGGCCAGCGGCGTCCCGGCCGTCACCCTTCGAGATCCGCTCCTTCGAGATCTCCTTCGAGACTCGCTCCTTCGAGATCCGCTCCTTCGAGACTCGCTCCTTCGATGCTCGCTCTGCCCGCACTTCAGGGTGACGGCGAGCGAAGCGACGCTGGTGGCGCGATCCGGCGATCTGCTTACCGCCGCCCGGCTGCCGCGGCCCGCGCGCTCCTCTCACGATTGGCCCCACTTTTTAATCAAGAGTCGCCCCGCTCTTTGCGCAGCTTCGCCCAATATTCCAGCCGCTTTCTGATTTCGCGCTCAAAGCCGCGTTCGGGCGGGTCGTAGAATTTCTGCCGGCCGAGTTGCTCCGGGAAATAATCCTGGCCGGAAAACGCCTCGTCGCTGTCGTGATCGTACTCATATCCCGCGCCGTAGCCCTCCGTCTTCATCAACTTGGTCGGCGCATTGAGAACGTGCTTGGGCGGGAGCAGCGAGCCCGCCTCCTTGGCGACGCGCTTCGCCTCACCGAACGCCATGTAAGTCGCGTTCGATTTAGGTGCGGTGGCGACATAGATCACCGCTTCCGCGATAGCGAGCTCGCCTTCCGGCGAGCCGAGAAAGTCGTAAGCCTCCTTCGCGGCATTGGCGATGACCAGCGCCTGCGGGTCGGCTAGCCCGATGTCCTCAACGGCCATGCGGACAATCCGGCGCGCCAAGTAAAGCGGATCCTCGCCGGCATCGAGCATGCGGGCGAGATAATAAAGCGCCGCGTCGGCATCCGAGCCGCGCACCGATTTGTGCAGGGCGCTGATCAGGTTGTAGTGGCCGTCCTGCTTCTTGTCGTAGATCGGCGCGCGGCGCTGGACGATCTCGGTCAGCGCCGCAGTATCGAAGGTTTCGCCCGTTCGCACCGCACGCCAGACTTCTTCGGCAAGCGTCAGCGCGGCACGGCCATCGCCGTCAGCCATGCGGATCAGGGCCGCGCGCGCATCGTCATCGAGCGGCAGTCTTTTCGCCTCAACCTCTTCCGCCCGGGCAAGAAGCTTCTCCAGCGCGGGCGGATCGAGCGGCTTGAACACCAGCACGCGCGCGCGGGACAGGAGCGGCGCGATCAGCTCAAAGGACGGATTCTCGGTGGTCGCGCCAACCAGCACCACGGTGCCGTCCTCGACCACCGGCAAAAAGGAATCCTGCTGCGCCCGATTGAAACGATGAATCTCGTCGACGAAGAGAAGAGTCCCCTGCCCGGTTTCCCGCCGGCCGCGCGCGGCGTCAAAGACTCTCTTCAGATCGGCGACGCCGGAAAAAATCGCCGAGATTTGCTCGAAATGCAGATCGGTGGCTTCCGCCAGAAGCCGGGCCACCGTGGTTTTGCCGGTACCCGGCGGCCCCCAAAAGATCAACGAGCCGAGCGAGCGGGTTTCCAGCATCCGCGTCAGCGCGCCGTCCGGACCGAGCAGATGATCCTGGCCGACCACGTCGGCAAGCCGGTCCGGTCGAAGCTTGTCGGCGAGCGGCCGCGGCGCGTCGCGCTCGAGGCCGGCCGCCGCGAACAGGTTGGGCGATTTGGTTTTGGGACGCGAGCTCATCGGACGTCTTACTTACTCCCTCTCCCGGCATGCGGGGAGAGGTAACGATGATCACCCGGTGAACATGACCGTGATCTGCTGCCCACCCCGGTTGATGGTAATGCGC
>DATNNI010000189.1:0-11494 GCA_035601915.1 Xanthobacteraceae bacterium | reverse complement strand
CCGGGTGCGTGGGCTGAGCCTTGCCAATCGCATCGTCATGTCGCCGATGGCGATGTACTCGGCGAACGACGGTGTTCCGAACGACTTCCATCTCGTGCATTTCGGCAGCCGCGCGCTCGGCGGCGCCGGCCTGATCTTCAGCGAGATGACCTGCGTGTCCCCGGACGCGCGCATCACGCCCGGCTGCCTCGGGCTGTGGAACGACGAGCAGACGGCGGCGTGGAAGCGCATCGTCGATTTCGTTCACGGCACGACAGCGGCAAAATTCGGCTTGCAGCTCGGCCATGCCGGCCGCAAAGGCTCGACGCGCGTGGCGTGGGAAGGCATCGATCAGCCGCTTCTGGACGACAATTGGCCGCTGATCTCCGCGTCGGAGCTGCCTTATATGGCGACCAGCCAGGTGCCGCGTGCCATGACGCGCGCCGACATGGACCGCGTCAAGGCCGACTTCGTCGCCGCGACCAAACGCGCCATTGAGGTCGGCTTCGATATCCTCGAACTGCACTGTGCCCACGGATATTTGTTGTCGAGCTTTCTTTCGCCGTTGACCAACCATCGCACCGATGAATACGGCGGTTCGCATGCCAACAATGCGCGCTATCCGCTCGAAGTGTTCCGTGCGGTCCGGGAGGTGTGGCCGCAAGAGAAGCCGATCTCTGTTCGGCTGTCATGTCACGACTGGACCGAAGGCGGTAACACGCCCGCGGACGCGGCGATCTACGCCAAAATGTTTAAGGATGCCCGCGCTGATCTGGTCGATTGCTCCTCCGGACAGGTGTCGAAGGAGGAGAAGCCGGTCTATGGCCGCCTGTTCCAAACCCCGTTCGCGGACAAGCTCCGCAATGAGGTCGGCATTGCAACGGTGGCCGTAGGCGCGATCTCGGAAGCGGATCACGCTAATTCGATCATTGCCGCCGGGCGCGCCGACCTTTGCGCGATTGCCCGGCCGCATCTCGCCGACACGGCTTGGATTTTGCACGAGGCGGCGAAGATCGGCGTGAAGTCCGTCGCCTGGCCGAAGCAATATCTGTCCGCGAAGCTGCAATACGAAGCCAACCTGGCGCGCGCTGCTACTCCGCGGGCGAATTAAAACGGAGCCGGCGCGTGGCCGACTATTCGCTCGACAATCGCCACGTCCTCATCACTGGCGCCGGCACCGGGATAGGGGCGGCGATCGCAACGGTTTTCGCCAAAGCGGGCGGACGCGTAAGCTTGGCCGGCCGACGCCGCGATCCGCTGACGGCGTTGCAAGCTTCGCTCGGGGCCGACCGCGCGCATGCCATTGCGGACTTCGATGTCACCGATGCGGATAAAGTGCGGGCAGGCGCCGCCGCCGCGCGGCGCGCATTCGGTCCAGTCGACGTACTGGTCAACAACGCCGGCGAAGCGCCGAGCGCGCCGTTTGTGAAGACCGACTTGGCGACGTGGAACAAGGTTCTCGCGGTCAATCTCACCGGCGCTTATCTGGTGACTAAAGAGATCGTGCCCGACATGATCGACAAGCGCGCCGGGTGCGTAATCAACATCGCCTCAACGGCCGGATTGGTCGGCTACGCCTATGTGTCCGCCTATGTCGCCGCCAAGCACGGCGTTATCGGACTGACGCGCAGCCTCGCGCTCGAATTTGCCCGCGCTGGAATAACCGTCAATGCCGTTTGCCCCGGCTACACCGAGACGCCGATGTTCGAGCAGGCAGTTGCCAACATTGTCGCCAAAACCAAGCGAAGCGCCGAGGACGCCCGCGCAACGCTCGCCTCATCGAACCCGCAGGGCAGGGTGATCACTCCGCAGGAGGTCGCCGAGACCGTCCTGTGGCTTGCTTCGTCGGCGGCGCAGTCCATCACCGGTCAAGCAATCGCCATCGCAGGCGGCGAGGTGATGGTTGGTTAAAGTTTTGATTTATTTGGCCGAAAGTACTTGAAGCTTATAAATTTTAACCTTAAAATGATTCTATTCTGGTCTCCACGACTCGACCGCACGATGCGATCCCGTCCGAATATTAGAGGCGTCGCGTGCAGGAAACAACGAGCGTTCCGCTGGACGCGGAAACAAAAGTCATCGAGCGTCCAGGCGATCACGAAAGCGAGTTGCGGCTCTGGCTGCGGCTTTTGACTTGCGCAACCTTGATCGAAGGCGAAGTTCGCCGCCGGCTGCGCCAAGAATTCAATGTCACGCTGCCGCGGTTCGATCTCATGGCGCAGCTCGACAAAGCGCCGGGCGGAATGACATTGGGTGAGCTGTCGCGGCGCATGATGGTGTCGAACGGCAACGTCACCGGCTTGTCCGAGCGGCTGGTGGCGCTCAGACTGCTCGACCGGCGGCAATCGCGCAGCGACCGGCGCGCGCAAATCGTCAGTCTGACAGCCGAAGGCCGCCGCGTATTTCGCGCGATGGCGCGGGCGCACGAGGGCTGGATCGCCGAAATATTTTCAGGACTCGCGCCGGCCGACGTCGAGACCTTGATGCGGCTTCTGGCCAAAGCCAAGACTTCGGCGCGCGCCGCTGTCGCCGGAGCGCAGCCGCGATGACGAGCGTCAATCCGGTAACATTGCCGATCAAAACCTACACGGCGCAGCATGTTCTTCTCGCCGTCGCCGACGGGGTTGCGGTCGTTACGCTCAACCGTCCCGAGCGCAAAAATCCGCTGACCTTCGAAAGCTATGCCGAACTCGGCAATATTTTCCGCGCCGCGGCGCGCGATAAAAGCGTCAAGGCGATTGTCGTCACCGGCGCGGGCGGCAATTTCTGCTCGGGCGGCGACGTGTTCGAGATCATCAAGCCACTGACGGAAATGAACGCGAGCGGGCTGCTCGACTTCACCCGCATGACCGGCGAGCTGGTCAAGGCGATGCGCGCCGCGCCGCAGCCGATCATTGCCGCCATCGACGGCGTCTGTGCCGGCGCAGGCGCGATCATGGCGATGGCGTCCGACATTCGCATCGGCACGCCGAACGCCAAAGTGGCGTTCTTGTTCAACCGCGTCGGCCTTGGCGGCTGCGATATGGGCGCTTGCGCGATCCTGCCGCGGATTGTCGGGCAGGGCCGCGCCGGCGAACTTCTGTTTACCGGCCGTCCCATGGGCGGAGAAGAGGCCGAGCGTTGGGGCTTTTTCAACCGGCTGTCGGCGCCCGACAAAGTGCTCGCCGATGCGCAAAAGCTTGCGGCCGAACTTGCCGCCGGGCCGACATTCGGCAACGCCATGACCAAGCGCATGCTGGAAATGGAATGGGCGATGTCCGTCGAGACGGCAATCGAAGCCGAAGCAGTGGCGCAAGCGTTGTGCATGGAAACGGAGGATTTCGCCCGCGCCTTTCGCGCCTTTGCCGATAAGCGCAAGCCGGTATTTGAGGGCGACTGAGCGGATGGATATCTGATCGCGGAACAAGACAACTAATTCGCCATGAACCGCTCCGCTCATATTGATACCTTTGCGCGCGACCGTCTGCCGCCGGCCGAGCAAATGCCGGACTTTTTGTTCAAACTGCCGGAGCTGAATTACGCGGAGCGATTGAATTGCGTTTCCGCCTTCGTCGACGATTGGGTCGCCTCCGGCAATGGCGCCCGCGATTGTTTGATCGCGCCGGGTGAGCGCCTGAGTTATGCGGACCTAGCAGAGCGCGTGAACCGCATTGCCAACGTACTGACGCGCGATCTCGGTTTGGTGCCCGGACAGCGCGTGCTGCTGCGCGGTCCCAACAGCCCGATGATGGTGGCGGCGTATTTCGCCGTCATCAAGGCCGGCGGCGTTGTCATCGCGACCATGCCGCTGTTGCGGGCCAAGGAAATTGCGTTCCCGCTCAGCAAAGCGGAGATCGGTGTTGCGCTGTGCGACGTCCGGCTCGCTGACGAAATGGAAAAGGCGAAGACGTTCGCGCCTGAGCTTCGCCGCGTCATCTATTGGGGCGGCAACAGCGCAGGAAATCTCGAAAGCCTGATGAACAAGCCCGGCTATGAGAATTTCCAGGCATGCGACACCGCAAGCGACGACGTCTGCCTGATCGCTTTTACGTCGGGAACGACCGGCGTGCCAAAAGGCACGATGCATTACCACCGCGACATGCTCGCGATCTGCGACAGTTTTGGCAAATACGTGCTGCGTGCCGATCGCAACGATCGTTTCATCGGCTCGCCACCGATCGCGTTCACCTTTGGCCTTGGCGGTCTGGTGCTGTTTCCGCTGCGCGTCGGTGCGACGGCTATTCTGTTGGAGAAGGCCTCGCCGGACGATTTGCTGCCGGCGATCGAGAGTTTCGGCGCCTCGATTTGTTTCACCGCGCCGACCGCTTACCGCAGCATGCTCGGCAAAATCGCCAATCACAATCTCGCTTCGCTGCGCAAGAGCGTTTCGGCCGGCGAGACATTGCCGGCGGCCACGTTCGTGGCCTGGCAAGAGGCGACCGGAATTCGCATCATCGACGGGCTCGGCTCCACGGAGATGCTGCACGTCTTCATCGGCTCTCCGGAGGAGGAGATGCGGCCGGGCGCGACCGGAAAGCCGGTTCCGGGATACGAGGCGCGGATTGTCGATGGGGCCGGCCGCGAAGTTCCTGCCGGTACGGCCGGGCGCCTTGCCGTGCGAGGTCCAACGGGTTGCCGCTATCTTGGTGACGACCGCCAAGCTGAATATGTGCAGCACGGCTGGAACTTCACCGGCGACACTTATATCAAGGATGCCGACGGCTACTTCCACTATCAGGCGCGCTCGGACGATATGATCATTTCGGCCGGATACAACATTGCGGGTCCCGAAATAGAGGCGGTGCTGCTGACCCATCCGGCGGTCGCCGAGTGCGGCGCGGTCGGCGCGCCCGACGCGGAAAGAGGCCAGATCGTGAAAGCCTATGTCGTATTGAAAGAGGGATTTAGCGGGGATGCATCGCTGACGCGGACCTTGCAGGATTTCGTCAAGGCAACGGTCGCGCCCTATAAGTATCCCCGTGCCATCGAGTATGTCTCCAAACTGCCGCGGACCGAGACCGGCAAGCTGCAGCGCTTCGAATTGCGGCGTCGGGCCGCCGATTCGGATGCCAGCAGGCTTGCGTCTTGAGCGGTGCCGGATGAAGTTTGCGAACCGCCGTTCTTGTGTTTTCGGAATCATTTTCATGGGAGCCGCAATTGCCCGATAGCCCGATCGACGTTTTGTCTGCGCGCCCCGGGCAAAACGAGATTTTGCAGCCATCCGGTTGGCCGCGGCCGAAAGGTTATGCGAACGGCATCAAGGCGCGCGGCGAGCTGTTGTTCATCGGTGGCTTGGTCGGCTGGGACGAGCACGGCCGATTTCCGCCGGACTTTGTCGGCCAGACGCGTCAGGTTCTTCGCAACATTGCCGCGGTCCTCGCCGAAGGCGGCGCCGCGCCGCGGCACATTGTGCGCATGACCTGGTACGTCCGCGACATGGACGAATACGTCAAAGCGCGGCCGGCGCTCGGTGGCGTTTACCGCGAAGCCATGGGCGACCATTATCCGACCATGGCGCTGGTCGCCGTGACGCGACTGGTCGAGCCGGAAGCAAGGCTCGAGATCGAGACCACGGCGGTCGTTCCCGATTAGCTCCCGGCGCCTGCGGGCGCGAGGCCGTGTCATACCTGCAAATAACGCTGGCGCACGGTCGGATCGGCGGCCAGCGCTGCGGATGAGCCCGACCAGACGGTAAAGCCCTTTTCGATCACCACGTGGCGGTCGGCGAGCTTCATCAGCGCGTCGATATGTTTGTCGACGAGCAAGATGGCCTGACCCTCGGCTTTGAGTCGTTTCAGGCTCGCCCAGATTTCGTTGCGGATCAGCGGGGCGAGACCTTCCGTCGCTTCGTCGAGAATGATGAGCTTCGGATTGGTCATCAGGCTGCGGCCGATCGCCAGCATTTGCTGCTCGCCGCCGGAGAGTTCGTTGCCCATATTGCGGCGTCGCTCGGCGAGGACCGGGAACAGCCGATAGATATCGTCGAGCTGCCAGCGCGGCCGTCCGAAGCGCGCGGCGGCGGTCGCGATCAGGTTCTCCTCGACATTGAGCGTTGGGAAAATCTGCCGGCCCTCGGGCACGAGACCCAATCCGGCCTGGGCGACGCGGTATGGCGGCAAGCCATTAAGCCGCGCATCGCCGAAGACGATGCTTCCGCCGCTGGCACGCAAAAGCCCCATGGTCGTGGAGATGGTCGTGGTCTTGCCCATGCCGTTGCGGCCAAGGAGCGTAACCATCTCACCTTCGCCGACGCTGAAGCTGACGTCGAACAGCACGCGCGCTGCGCCATAAGCGGCTTGCAATTTTTCGACCGTCAGCACTCGAGCTTCACTCCATCTGCTCGCCAAGGTAAGCGGCGACAACCTGCGGGTCGGCGCGCACTTGCGCGGGCGACCCGGTGGTAAGGAGCCGGCCGCGGATCAGGACCGAGATGCGGTCGGCCAGCGCGAATACCGCGGCCATGTCGTGCTCGACCAGGATCATGGTCAATTGCCCTTTAAGCCGGAGCAGCAGATTCACCAGGCGCTCGCTTTCGTCGCGGCCGATTCCGGCCATCGGCTCGTCGAGCAAAAGGAGCCGCGGCTGCATAGCGAGCGCGATCGCAAGTTCGAGCGCGCGCTTCTCGCCGTGGGAAAGTTCGCCGGCGCGCGCGTTCGCCCGGTCGGCAATGCCGGCCGCTTCGAGCGCGGCCATGGCGGGAATGTTGAGTGCGGGCTCGGCGGCGGCGTCGCCGAAAAAGCGGAAACTTGATCCGGTTCGCGCCTGCACCGCGAGCGCGACGTTCTCCACGACTGCAAAGCCGGGCAGGATCGAACTGATTTGAAAGGTCCGCGACATGCCGAGCAGCGCGCGGGTCTGCAGCGGCAGCGCGGTGATGTCGTCGCCGGCAAATACCACACTGCCGGCGTCGGGCGCGATTAGCCCTGACATTTGGTCGATCAGCGTCGTCTTGCCGGCGCCGTTTGGGCCGATCAGCGCATGCATTTCGCCGGCATGGACATCGAGCGTGACGTCGTCGGTCACGACCAGGCTGCCGAAATTCTTGCACAGGCCCTGCAGGTGAAGAAGCGCCTCAGCCATTGCTGTCGCCTTCGGTAAGATGCCGGCGCAAGGTCGAGCCAAGACCGAGAAGGCCGCCACGCGCGAACAGGACGGCGAGCACCAGAAGCGGCCCGAATATCACCTGCCAGTTTTCGGTAATGCCGGAGAGCCACTCCTCGACGACCAGATAGACGGCGGTCCCGATAATCGCGCCGTGCAGCGTGCCAAGTCCGCCGAGAATGACCATCACAATCAATTCGCCGGATTGCTGCCACGACATGTAGGCCGGGCTTACGAATTCAGCCGAGTTGGCGAGCAGAAATCCGGACAAGCCGCCGAGTCCGCCGGTGATGATGTAGGCGACGAGCTGAAAGCGGCGAATAGTGAAGCCGATAGTCGCCATCCGGGTCGCGTTCTGCTTGCCGCCGCGCAGCACGCGGCCGAAACGCGAGGCGACGAGCGCGCGGCAAAACAGATAAGTCGCGAGCAGGCAAACAAGCGTGACGTAATAAAACGCGCGGTCGCTTTTCAGCAACGGCACGCCGGCGACGGTATTGCGCGCGGCGATCGTCAGCCCGTTATCGCCGCCGTAGGGCGCAAGCGAAGTGGCGACGAAGAAGATCATCTGCCCGAAGGCAAGCGTGATCATGATGAAATAGACACCTTTGGTGCGCAGACAAACAATGCCCGTCAGCCACGCAAACAGCATCGAGGCGATGATCGCGGTCGGCAGGGCGACCAGGGCATCGCCGATGCCGTGCGCGGACAAAATGCCGACGGCATAGGCACCGAGGCCGATGAAGGCTGCGTGGCCGAAGGAAATTAGCCCGCCGTAACCGACCAGGAGATCGAGCGCGACCGCGGCGACCGCATACACCATCACGCGGGTCGCGAGATCGATAAGGTATCGCTGGTGGGTCAGCGCGGCGATGACCGGCAGTAGTGCCAAAATCAGAAAAATCGCCGCCGGCAGAACGATCTGGCGCGCCCAGGACGGCGCGGGTTCGGCCGCCTCGACGGCGAGCGTGCTCGCCATCAGCGGCCTCTCGCCGGGAACAGCCCGGACGGCCGCACGTAGAGCACAATCGCCATCAGCACGTAGATCAGCATGGAGGCAAGCGCCGGACCGACCATGCGCGCCGGCGACGGCGCCATGAAGAGACGGAGAATATCGACGGAAAACGAGCGCCCGAGCGTATCGACCAGGCCGATCAACAGCGCGGCGACGAACGCGCCGCGAATTGAGCCGATGCCGCCGATCACGATCACCACGAACGCAAGAATGAGGATGTTAGTGCCCATGCCGGGTTCGACCGAAATGATCGGTGCGATCATGATTCCGGCAAAGCCGGCAAGCATGCTGCCGAAGCCGAACACGAACATGAAAAGCCGCTCGATATTGACGCCGAGCGCCGAGACCATGGCTGCGTTGGTCGAGCCGGCACGCACCAGCATGCCGATCCTGGTGAACGACACCAAGACGTAGAGCAGGCCAGCGACGCCAAGTCCGGAGGCGATGATGACGACACGCCAAACCGGATAATGCATCCCGCCCATCAGGCTGATCGATCCGGAGAAAAATTCCGGCACCGGCAGCGTGAGCGGTGCCGCGCCCCAAACCATACGCACCGCGTGGTTGAGGAACAGGATGATGCCGAAGGTAGCGATCACCTGGTCGAGATGGTCGCGCGCATAGAGATGGCGGAAGACGAGAAATTCCAGCAGCAGTCCGAAGGCGAGCGCGGCGAGCAGCGCCAGTACCAGCGCGACCAGAAAGTTATCGAACACGCCGTAAAACGCCACGGCCAGATAGGCGCCGAGCATATATTGGACGCCGTGCGCGAGGTTGATGAAATCCATCACGCCGAAGACGAGCGTCAGTCCCGCCGCGATCAGAAACAGAAGAACGCCGAGCTGAAATCCATTGAGAACCTGGACCAGAAACAGCGTGCTCGACATCTTTCATCCGCTCCCGCGAAGCGCCACGGAGCGGATGAACATCCGCGCGCCGTCCGCTACTTCATCGGACAATCTTTGGCGTAGGAGTCGCCGTAATTCGAAAACACCGTCTTGACGATCTCGGTCTCGTATTTGCCGTCCGGACGCTTGGCGACCTTGGCCAAATAGAAGTTCTGGATCGGGTAATGGTTGGTGTTGAACTTGAAGTCGCCGCGCAGCGACTGGAAGTCAGCCTTTTGCAGCGCCGCGCGCAGCGCGTCCTTGTCGGTGAGGTTGCCTTTGACGGCGCGAACGGCACTGTCGATCAAGAGCGCGGTATCGTAGGCCTGAAACGCGTAGGTCGCCGGCACGGCGTTGTACTCTTTCAGATAGGCGTCGACGAATGCCTTGTTCTGCGGATTGTCGAGGTTCGGCGCCCAATTGGCGCCACTATACATGCCGAGCGCGGCGTCCTGCTGCGCCGGCAGCGTCGATTCGTCGACGGTGAATGCCGACAGGAACGGGATCTTGTCGGCGAGACCGGCCTGCCGGTACTGCTTGACGAAATTGACGCCCATGCCGCCGGGCAGAAAGGCGAAGACGGCGTCGGGACTTGCCGCGGCGATTCGCGTCAGCTCGGCGGAATAGTCGAGCTGGCCGAGCGGCACATACATTTCGTCGAGCACTTCGCCGGCGAACTTGTGCTTGAAGCCGGCGGCTGAGTCCTTGCCGGCTTGGTAGTTGGGCACAATGATGATGACTTTCTTTATTCCGGTAGACTGGGCGTATTCGCCGAGCACTTCGTGCACCTGGTCGTTCTGATAGGAGGTGACGAACAGATTCGGATTGCACTCCTTGCCGGCGAAGGTCGAAGTTCCGGCATTGGGGCTGATAAGAATGACGCCGGCTTCGGTCACCGGCTTTTCGATTGCGCCGAGGATGTTGGAAAAGATCGGCCCGACGACGAAATCGACCTTGTCGCGGTCGAGCAGCGCCTTGACCTTGGTGACGGCGACGTCGGGTTTCAGTTCGTCGTCGGCGACAATGAGGTCGGTTTCACGGCCGCCGAGCTTGCCGCCGAGCTGCTTGAGCGCCAGCGAAAAGCCGTTGCGCAATTGCTGGCCAAGCACGGCGGGCGGCCCCGACAAGGTGGCAATCAGGCCGACTTTGAGATTATCTTCGGCTTGGGCACTTGCTGCCCAACAACATCCAAGCGCGGCCGCAATCGCGACACTCACTTTCAGCTTGCCCATAGTCCGTGCTCCCTTACCTGGCATTGGGGGATAGTTTAGGTTTAAACCAGTGGCCTTGGGAAGGACGGAAGCCGCATTAATGATGGGCGTGAGCCCGAGGCAAATTTACGCTGTCGAACGAACGCGGCGCAGCAATATTGGCGCTCGCGGCCGCGCGTGCTTGAATGGCGGCGAACAGTTAGCGCGAGCGCTTTTGAGCGAGGGGTGAGATGAGTGCAATGACCGGAGGCGTCACCAAGGCCGGTACGGGGATTGACGGCATTTCCTGGAATATTCTCGGTCAGACCTACGTGCCGAAGCAGTTGAGCGAAAACTCGTTTGCCTGGCACGCGACCTTTCCTCCGGGCACTTTTGTGCCGCCGCATATCCACCCGACCCAGGACGAGTTCATCTACATGCTCGAGGGCCGCATGGATCTCGTGCTTGAGGGCCACGACTATGTCGCCACCGCCGGCGATGTGATCCGCCTGCCGATGAATATCCCCCACGGCTTGTTCAACAAGTCGGATCAAGTGATCAAATGCTTCTTCTGGGTGACCCCGACGCGCAAGCTCTACGACCTGTTCTGGGCCATTCACAGCATGAAAGAGCAGAACCCGCCGGACGTGGTGGCGCTCTCCGCCAAACACGAAGTCATGTTCCTGCCGCCGCCGGCGTAGCCGGCTTGTCATTGCGAGCGGTAGCGAAGCGAAGCAATCCAGTTCGATCGCAAGGTCTGGATTGCTCGTCGCTTTCGCTCCTCGCAATGACGAAATGAAACGAATCATCGCGGCGCATCCGTTCTTCCCCTCCCCTTGCGGGAGAGGGTGGCGAGATCGCGCGAAGCGCGAGCGAGCCGGGTGAGGGGTCAGCAACGGCACGCTTACAAACCCCTCACCCGCCCTCGCTTCGCTCGGGCACCCTCTCCCGCAAGGGGAGAGGGAATGGGTAAGCGATCTCGTTCTCGCGGAGCATCGTCTGCGCCCGAGTTTTGCTCACCACAACGCCAAGAAAAGATTCGCTTCCAAAAAACAGGGAAGCGGAGCGCCGAAAGGCGCATTGTCTAACCAATATCCGCGTCTAGCGCGGCTGCGCGCTGCGTTAGCAGCACGCCGCCTTTCGGCGCTCACGCTCGCGGCACTCGCCACCGGCTACTACCCCGATGGCTCAGCCCCAGAACCGGGTTTCCCGCGGCGACGGCTAACAGGTGTTTTGCCCGCTTCGCTCAAAAATGCCGCGGTTAAGCACGCTCCGTGCGGACCGGTCTATGCCGGTCGACCGGGGACCCAGTGGAGCGGATTTGACATTCGCTACCCCCCAACCGC
>DATNNI010000188.1:0-7139 GCA_035601915.1 Xanthobacteraceae bacterium | reverse complement strand
CGGCGATGTATCGCTCTCAAATTCACCAAGGACGGCGCCGAGCGATTTCTCCATTCCCGCCAGCGCTGCTTTGACTTTCGCCAGCCGCTGGCTGGTTACGTCCTGGAAATTGCAGGCTTCGAAAATCGCAATGACCCGATCGCGGATGTCTTGAGCGAGGCCTTGCTCGCTATTGCCTTTGACGGCGGCCGACAGGTTATTTGCCGCCTGATCGATCTCTTCGGCGGCGGCAAGAATTCTTTGCGTCGCTTGCTCGCTCGTCTTCACGGCGGCTTCAAGTTCGTGGGTAAAGCGGCGCAGTGGCGCGGCGGCGGTTCCATTGCCGGCGTCTGCCTGCTCCGCTCCGACAAGAACGCCGCGAATGTCACGTAAGCGCGACGTAAGCCGTGCCATCTCGGCGCTTTCCGCGGCGGAAGTGGCGGATGTGCGCAGCGGCGCGGCGGCCAGCATGGCGCGCAACGCCGCCAACTCCCGCATCACCTCTTCGCAGCACGAGGAAGCGGAATTGCCGGCCGACGGAATTTCACCGTGCGGCGCCGCCATCTTCTCAACGCGGAAAACTTTTCGGCGCTCAGGCATCGGGTTGCTGACCGAATATCCAGCTACTCTAGAGGTCATTCGCTTAATGCTGCGTTCACGCTGCGCTGAGGGCATGCACCGCGGCGGGCGGGCCGCACACGTACGATTAAGGTTAATCGCGCCGAATTCACTCAAAATAAACGCTAACTTGATCAACAAGATGCAAACAAGACACGACGCGAAACGCGCGCCGCGAAATTTACCAAACAGTCGAGGTTTAGGCTTCTAGTCGGGGGACGGACCGTTCTCCGGTCCGACTCGCAATCCTGTTGAGTACAGAGTCCAGAAAATGCGGCGTACCTTTGTTGGCGTAAACGTAGTGGTGTTCGTCACGGCTTGCGGTATGGCGAGTGTGTTTGGTTCATTGGCTCGCGCGCAAGACCAGCTCCTTGATGCGGGCTGGCAGCTCGCATCGTCAGATTCCCCGAATGGCAACGGCGGATTTTTCGGTTCGACGTTTGGCGGTGAACCGCGAGCGACCGCCGAGCAACGGCCGGCCGCCGCTTCGCCGCAGCGCATGCCCGCGCGGGCGCAGGCCGCGCAACCAAGGGCACAATACTACGTGCCAGCGCAACAGTTCCGTACCTATCGGCGATCGGCGCCGGCTTACGGTGCGCGAGGCGGAGACGATCAACCGACTGGGTCGATGTATGGCATCACCGCGTCGCCAGAAGCATATCAGCCTGGGCCGCGATACGTTCAGCCGCGCGGTCTGTTTGAAGGATTGTTCGCGAGCCACGATCCCGCGCCCGCGCCGGCATACGCGCCTGCCTATGGGGCGCGCGTCGCCGATCCGGCTCACCCTGCCGTCGATCCGATATACGATCGCCAGCTCGTCGATTATAACGGCAACGAGAAGCCGGGCACGATCATCATCGATAGCCCGCATTTCTTTCTTTATCTGGTGATGGCAGACGGCAAAGCGCTGCGCTACGGCATCGGCGTCGGCCGTCCCGGGTTTGCCTGGTCGGGCGTGAAGCAAGTCTCTGCCATGCGCGAATGGCCGGACTGGACCCCGCCGGCCGAGATGCTTGCGCGCCGTCCCGATTTGCCCCGCTTCATGCCGGGCGGGCCGGATAATCCGCTCGGCGCACGCGCGATGTATCTCGGCTCGTCGCTCTACCGCATCCACGGCTCCAACGAACCATGGAGCATCGGGACGCAAGTGTCTTCAGGCTGCATCCGCCTGCGCAACGAGGATGTCGTCGACCTTTACGGGCGCGTGAAGGTGGGGAGCAAGGTTATCGTGCTTTAAGCGGCACGCTCGCCGGGACCGCGGAGTCTTCGCAACGAAGAGCTCTTCTGACGGCAGCGGAAATCACTCCGCCGCCGTTCGCGCATCGCTTATTGCGGCCGCGTGATCCTCGCGTTGTTTGATGACATGCTCGGCGATGAAATAGACCGGCCGGCCTTTGATCTCGGACAGGATCTTGCCGATATACTCGCCGACCACGCCGAGCATGATCAGCTGTACGCCGCCGAGCACCATGAGGCCGACGAACAGCGATGGATAACCGGGCACCGTTTCGCCGTAGACCATCGTCTCGTAGACGATCCTGCCGCCATAGACGAAGGCGGCTAGCGCCAACAGCAAGCCGAGCAGCGTGGCGACGCGCAGCGGCGCAACCGAAAATCCGGTCAATCCGTCGATTGAAAGTCCGATCAGGCTGCGCAGATTCCACCGGCTGCGGCCCGCGGCCCGAGGCTCCGGCTGATAGTCGATGCGGATTTGGCGAAAGCCGATCCAGCTCGAGAGGCCTTTGAAAAAGCGGTTCTTCTCCGGCAGCCGGCGCAGCGCTTCGGCCGCGCGCGGCGACAACAGGCGAAAATCTCCGGCGTCTTCGGGAATGTTGGTGCGCGCGCCCCAATTCAGCAGCTTGTAAAATGCCTTCACCAGCACGCGCCGAAACAGCGATTCGTTGGCCCGGTGCGCTTTAGCGGTATAGACGACGTCATAGCCGTCATCGAGCCAGCGGCTGACCATTGTTTCGATCAGCGCCGGCGGATGCTGGCCGTCGCCGTCAATGAAGATCACCGCGCCGAGCCGCGCGTGATCGAGACCGGCGAGAAGGGCGGCCTCCTTGCCGAAATTGCGGGAGAGCGAAACGATTTGCAGATCGAGCCCATCCGCCGGCAGCGCGCACGCAATCGCGAGCGTATCGTCGCGGCTGCCGTCGTCAACATAGACCAGCTCGCAGGACAGCGCCCGTCTGGCGACAAGCACTTGGGCAATTTCGAGCAGCCGCGCATGCAATCGCGCCAGCGAGGCTGCTTCATTGTGCATCGGCACGACGATCGAAAGGCCCTGCGCGGCGGCCGGATTGACCTGCAGTGCCATCAAAACGGGACTGGGCTGCGGCGCCATCAAGACGGGATCGGGCTGCGGGACCGCCGGGAAGGCGATCGGAGCGGGTGCGTCCGCGGGCGTCGGAGACAATGGTGTCCCCCGCAAGGCGCGCGCCGCCTCAGTCAATCGGCTTTGGTTGGTGTCGGTCACCGGTGTCGTTTCCCATATGGCCGACCTATAGCGCAATCGAAAGCGGCTGTCGTGGTAACCTGGCTGCCGCCGCGACCACCTGCCGCTGCGGCACCCCGTTAAATGCTGGATACCGGGGTTCGCCACCGGCCGGTGGCCCCTCCGGAACGAAGGTGGCGGCTAGTGTCCCGATTCCGAAGTTCGCATGATAGTGCCGCGATCTAGTTTGCGAACTCCGGAATCAAAGGGACACTCGGAATCAAAGGGACACTAACAACGTATTGATTTGGTGTGGCTTTGGTTCAGAAGTCCGCATAACGAATGGGGGGCAAAAATGATGCGGACTTCTGAACGGCCAAACCACTGCTCAACGTGATATGCGGAAGCGGCAATGACCCCGGTTTTCCGTTACGGCCATGCGCGCGCCAGGCTGCTGGTCGCCTGGCGTAACCGCGCGCTCAGCCTCAAGGCGATCGCCTTTGGCCTCGTCGGCATGGTCAACACGGCGGTCGACTACTGTGTCTTTCTGCTTGCGCGCGCCGCCTTTGACAGCTCGGCCGGCGCGCTCGCCGCCTTTGCTTCGCTGTCCGTTCTCTGCGACTGCGGCGGCACCGCGACTTTCACCTTGATTGCCGCGAACACAGTTGCGTGGCTTGTCGCCATGAGCGGCTCGTTTGTTATGAATTCCTTTGTCACCTTTGCAGCCGAGACCGGCCGCAAACTTCGCTGGCGCGCTTATTTCGCGTTCGCCGGTTCCGGTGTTGCCGGTTGGGTTGCCAATACCGCGACCCTTCTGGTGCTCGCCCAAATTTTGCTGCTGCCCGTCTTGCTTGCCAAGGCGGTCGCTATTTTGGTGAGCTTTGTGGTGAATTTTTCAATTTCGCATTTCGTCGTGTTCCGGGCGCAGCCGCGACGAACCGCCAAACATTGAACCTTCTGGCACGTCTAGCGCGAAGCGTCGCGTTTGCGCCCCGGCCGGCCGGCGAGAAAGTCGCGCATGGCGGCGGCGGGCTCATCGCTCTCATAGGCCGTGGCGAATGCATCGATACCGGCAGCAATGGCGGCGGAAAGCGGCAACTCTTCCCACTGCCGCATCAGGCGCTTCTGCAGCCGCACTGCGTGCGGGCGCGAAGTCAAAAGGCTTTCGACACAGGCGTCGATAGCCGCGTCGAGCGCATTAGCCGGCGCGACGCGCTCGACTAAACCCCAGGCGAGCGCGTCGGCGGCGGAGAATTTTTCGCCAAGCAGCATGATCTCGCGCGCTCGGCCCCAGCCGACGAGCCTCGGCAACAGCGCCGCCTCAATGACCGAGGGGATGCCGAGCTTAACCTCCTGCATGCCGAACGAGGACGTTTCCGACGCAATGCGCAAGTCACACGCGGCCGCGATTTCGAGGCCTGCGCCGAAGCAATAGCCGGCAATGCGGGCGATCACCGGTACCGGAAACTTTCGGATCGTGTCGCAACAAAGATGCAGCCGCGTGATGAATGCCTTGGCGCTCTCGGCGTTGGTGATGGCGGCCATTTCGTCGATATCGGCGCCGACAATAAACGACTTGTCGCCGGCGCCGGTCAGCACCACCGCGCGCAGCTTTTCATCTCCGGCAAGCCGGCCCAACACATCGACAAATTCGGCCATCAAGGCGCTGTTGAGCGCGTTGAGATGCCGCGGATTGTCGATGGTCAGCCGGGCCACAACACCGTGCGGCCGTTCCTCCATGCGCACGTCGATGTGCGGACGCTCGGAGTTTGGCAAACGTGTCTCCTCCGGTACCGGGCCGTCCTGTTTCGATTGATCTCTTCGGAAACGGACTCGCGCCTTTCCGGATCACTCTAGCGCGCGGCGCCGGGCCCGTCGCGCTCAAGCTCGGCGACGAGCCGGGCATGGAGCGGATTGTCGCGAGCGTAGACATAGTCGAGGGCCGCGACCGACACCGCCTCGGCGCCGTGATCGCGCAGGAAAATGGCGAGCGCCTGCACCTGTTTGGGCGGACAATGCAGCGTCAGCATACCCGACGACGTCGGACCGCCGAACGGCGCGGCGACGCCGAATTTTTCCCGCGCCTCCGTGAGGAGTGTCTCGTTAAGGCCGGCAAAGCGAGTGCGCACCTCGCGATAGGCTTGCGCACGCTTTTGCGCGGCGACCCGATCGAGCAGGAGCCGGGCGATTTCGCGACGCGCCGCGTCCCACGACGCCGCCCGTGCGGCAACGAGGTTCGCCTGCGAGCGCAAAATGATGCCGTCGTCGATGACTTTGAGCCCGTTGGCGGTGAGCGTGGCGCCGGTCGTGGTGATGTCGACAATCAATTCGGCGGTACCGGCCGCGGGCGCCGCCTCGGTGGCGCCGAGGCTCTCGACAATGAGATAGTCGACAATGCCGTGCTCGGCGAAGAAGCCGCGGGTGAGGTTGGCGTATTTGGTGGCAAGCCGCATCTTGCGGTTATGCTTGAGGCGAAACGCGGTGGCGACGTCATCGAGGTCCGCCATGGAGCGCACGTCGATCCAGGCTTGCGGCACGGCGACCGCGACATTGGCATAACCGAAGCCGAGCTGGTCGATGAAGACGACTTCGCGATCCGCGTCCGCGATCATCTCGCGAACCAGATCCTCACCGGTGACGCCGAGATGTACAGCGCCGAGCGCGAGCTGGGTGGTGATTTCCGCCGCCGAGAGGTAGGCAACTTCCACGCCGTCAAAGCCGGCGATGGCGCCGCGATAGTCGCGGGGGCCGCGCGGCTTGACGAGCTCCAGGCCGGAGCGGGCGAAAAAACTCTCCGCGTTCTGTTGCAGGCGCCCCTTTGACGGCATGGCAAGGATCAGCGGCGCGCTCATGCTGGACCTCCGCACGCCGAAAGCTCTTCGATCGAAGCGGCAAAGCCGACGGCGGGGATCGGTTCGCGGGCGCCGAGCCGCGACAACAGCCCGTCGTAACGGCCGCCGGCGACCAGCGCGCCCTTGGCGCGGGCATCGTGCAGCTCGAACACGAAGCCGGTGTAGTAATCGAAACCGCGGCCGAACGCGGTCGAGAATTCGATGGCGCGGACGTCGACGCCGCGGGCGGCGAGGAAACCGGTGCGTGTCTCGAACAGATCGAGCGCCGGCGTCAGCGCGAGTTGCGCATCGGTGGACAGCGCCCGCAATTCGCCGGCGACATCGTCAGGCCCGCCGCGCACGGCGAGGAAGCGCTCGATCAGCGCGTGGATTTCGCGCGGTAGCCGCGTGCCGGTGCCGAGCGCCGCTTGTTCCAGAAAGCGCTCGGCGATTTCGTCGACAGAACGGCCGCCGACAGCTTCGATCCCGGCGATAGAAAGAAGATCGCTCACCAGGTGATGCGCCGCCTTCGGATCGGAGCCGGCAAGCGCCGCGAGCACGCCCTGATATTCCGGCGGCCGGTTGGCGGCTGCGAGCGCCAGCTGGTCGAGATCGTGCGCCAGCGACCATTTCCTGTTGAAGTCCTTGATCAGCCGCCGCTTCCACGCCGGCGCAAGATCTAGCGCGGCTACAAAGGCGGCAAACAACCCGGCATCGCCGACGCGGATCGAAGGCGCGGCCACGCCGTAAAGCGTCGTCGCCTCGAGCCCAAGTGCCAGCATCTCCGCATCCGCCGCCGCGATATCGCGGCGGCCGAAGGATTCGATGCCAGCCTGGGTGAATTCCGCCGTGCGCCCTTCGCGGTGACGAAATACCGCGCCGAGATAGCAAAAGCCTGCGGGCTTGCCGGCATCGGCCGATTGCAAATAGGCGCGCGAGACCGGAATGGTCAGGTCGGGCCGCAAGCACAATTCGCGGCCGAGCGGATCGTTGGTGAGAAACATGCGCCGGCGAATGTCTTCGCCGGAGAGGTCAAGAAACGGCTCGGCCGGCTGCAGCACCGGCGGATCGATCGGCGCATAGCCCGCGCGCCGATAGGCGGCGACAAGCTTCTGCGCGCGCTGGTCCGGACCGTTGAGTGCACCGCTCGACATGGCTCGCCGCTTCCACGCCGCGTATGGTTAATCCATTGTCTCAGCACGCGGCGATAATCGTGATTGTCCGGCCCTTTAGCACGGTAACCGTCGCTATTCGATAAACATCGCCGCCGGCCG
>DATNNI010000187.1:0-6121 GCA_035601915.1 Xanthobacteraceae bacterium | reverse complement strand
AGCCGCGCCGCGGCGCCTTAGGACCGGCGCAGCCGGGACTTTGAGCTTGCTTTCCGCAAAGGCGATTAGCCTCACCAAAGCCTGCCTACACTCGCGTCCGAAGGAATTTCGAGTCATGCCGCAAAATGCATCGCGTCTCCCCGGACGCCACTTTCTGCAAATTCCAGGACCGACGCCGGTGCCGGACCGGATCATGCGGGCGATCGATATGCCGCTCATCGATCAGCGCGGCCCGGAATTCGCACGGCTCGGCAAGCGCGTGCTCGAAGGCATCAAGACGATTTTCAAGACTACACAGCCGGTGATCATCTACACGGCGACCGGGACTGGCGCCTGGGAAGCGGCGCTCACCAATACGCTCTCGCCCGGAGACCGTGTGCTCATGGTCGAAACCGGGCAATTCGCGACGTTGTGGAAGACCATGGCGGAGCGGCTCGGGCTCAAGCCGGAATTCATCAAAACCGATTGGCGGGTCGGCGCCGATCCGAAAGTGATTGAGGAATATCTGCGCAAGGACAAAGGGCACGAGATCAAGGCGGTCTGCATCCTGCACAACGAAACCGCGACCGGTTGCCTCTCGCCGATCGACGCCATTCGCAAATCGATCGATGCCGCCGGTCATCCGGCCCTGTTGTTGGTCGACACTATCTCTTCGCTTGCCTCGACCGATTACCGCCACGACGAATGGGGCGTCGACGTTACCGTTGGCGGTGCGCAGAAGGGGCTGATGCTGCCGCCCGGCATGTCGTTTAACGCGGTGAGCGAGAAAGCGCTGCGCGCCTCGAAGACGGCAAAATTGCCGCGCTCGTTCTTTCAGTGGGACGATATGCTCAGCATGTACAAGCAGGGCTTCTTTCCCTACACGCCGGCGACGCAAATGCTGTACGGCCTCGATACGGCGATAGAGATGCTGCATGAGGAGGGCCTCGATAACGTCTTCGCGCGTCATCACCGGCTCGCGGAAGCGACCCGCCGCGCGGTGCGCGCCTGGGGCTTGGAAATTCTCTGCCGCGATCCGCAATACTATTCGCCGACCGTCACCGCGGTTCTGCTGCCGGACGGCCATGACGCCGACAGTTTCCGCGGCGTTGCGCTCAACGCGTTCAACATCGCGTACGGCGCGAGCTTCGGACCTTACGCCAAAAAATATTTCCGCATCGGTCATCTCGGCGACATCAACGATGCCACGCTGATTGGTGCGCTCGGCGCCACCGAAATGGCGCTCAATCTTGCCGGCGTGCCGCACAAGAAGGGCGGCGTGCAGGCGGCGATGGATTACATCGTCTCGACGCAACCGGGCGCGACCCGCGCGGCCGCGGAATGAGCGGCTACGCCAGCATCACCGCCGCGACTTGAACCCGGAAGGCGGGCCGTTCGGCGATCGCCGCGTACCAGCGCTCGAAATTCCGTAACGGCGGCCGCTCGGGCACCAGCTGGCGATAGCGATTGGCCATGACCGCGGCGGGAATGTCTCCGTAGGAGAAATTGTCGCCGGCGACAAAAGCCGTTTTGGCGAGTGCGCCGTCCAGAATCGTCATCGCACCGGTCGTTTTCTTTTTCGAGTCCTCGATCACCGCGTGGTCGCGCTTTTCCGCAGGGATGCGGATAAGTCCGATAAAGGCCGGAGTGATCGCCGGTCCAAGCACGCTGAGCTGCCAATCCATCCACGCGCCGGCCCGCGCACGCGCTCGCAACTCGGCGGGCTCAAGCATTTCGGCGCGGTGCCGGGCCGCGAGATAACGCACAATCGAGTTCGATTCCCAAAGCAGAAAGCCGTCCTCCTCTTCAAGCGTCGGCACCAGGCCGTTCGGATTCTTGGTGAGATAGTCCGGATCGCGATTTTGACCGAACGGGCCGCCGATATCGATCCGCTCGTAGGGCAAGCCGATTTCGGCCACCGCCCACATTACCTTTTGCACATTCGAGGACGTGTTCCGCCCCCAGACTTTGATCATGGATGTTATCCCTTTACTTTGACCTTTCACGGCCGGGCATAGCCCGTCGAAGACGGGCGTGAACGCCCTTTTGCCCGGCCATGACGATTGGGAAGCGCCGCGATAGCGCTTAATCGATCCGACGCGCTTCCTCTGGCAGCATGATCGGTATGCCGTCGCGGATTGGATAGGCGAGCTTGGCCGACCGCGAAATCAGTTCCTGATTCACGGCGTCGTATTCGAGCGGGCCCTTGGTGAGCGGGCAGACGAGGATTTCCAGGAGTTTTGGATCGACAGTGTCGGCGGCGTGGTCGGGCGGCATGATCGGGCTCCGGATGATCTAGGGCCAATCTTAACGGTTCGAGGCGTGCGCATAGGACGAACGGAAGTCGATCGGCGGCGAGGTCACGGCAATATAAACGAACGGCGTGTCGCCGATATTGTGCAAGCCATGAAGATCGCCATCAGCGAAGCGGGCGACGTCGCCGGCGGCGAACGGCTCGGTCCGTTGTTGGTCGAGCAGTAGCGCGCCGCGGCCGGCAAGCGCGACCCAGATCTGTTCGGAGCTTTCGTGCCGGTGCGGCGTGTTGATCGCCTGCGGCGAGACGGTGACACGGGTAATGGTGACGCGGCGCGAAGGCGAATTCTCGGGAAAGACCAGCTGCTCCGATTGCACGCCCTGTTTCGACAGCGTCGTCGTCGAACCGTTGCGAATGATTTCCATCGATCATCTCTGGTTGATTTTTATTGCAGCGTGGTCTCGCCGGTCTTGCCTTTGGCCAGTTCGATTTCGGTCACGGCGATCAAAATTTCTGCCCGCGTTTTTAGATCGGGCGCCTCAAGCAGCGCCTGTTTCTCCGCCGGGCCGTAAGGCGACATCATCGCCAACGCGTTGACCAGCGCTTCATTGGGTGCATTTTCAATGCCGCCCCAATCGGCCTTGAGATTGTTGGCTTTGAGAAAATCGGCCAGCGCGCGCAATACCGCCTTGCGGTCGACCTCGTCTTCGCCCTTGCGCGCGGTGAAGTCGTCGAGGAATGGCTGATAGGTCACGCGGCATTGCCGATAGGGCGTGCCGAGGGCGAGTTCTTCTTCGACCCGAAAGCGCGCGACGCCGGTCAGCTGGACGAGATAGCGGCTGTCACCGCTTTCGGCGAGTTGACTGATGCGGCCGACGCAGCCGACCCCAAACAAGTTCGGCTTGTTTTCGTCTTGCCCCGGATGGGCCTGATCAGGTTGGATCATGCCGATGATCCGGGTGCCGGAGCGGAACGCGTCGTCGATCATCGTCAGATAACGCGGCTCGAAAATATTGAGCGGCATCTGTCCGCGCGGCAGCAGCAGGGCGCCCGGCAGCGGAAAGACCGCAATCACGCCGGGCAGATCGTCAGGCCCCTTGTAGATCGCATTGATCGGCATGTCGTGCTCCGCACGCACAACCGGCGCGTACCCGCCGCGCAACCCGGCAAAGCGGCTTAAGCGAATAGGATCGACGAGAGGCGTCTGCGCCCCTCGATCGTAGCTTCGTCGGTCGGCCCCCACGCCTCAAACAACTGAACCAGTTGCTTGCGCGCGCCGTCGTCGTTCCATTTGCGGTCGCGCCTGACGATGCTGATCAGATGCTCAAGCGCGTCCATGCGCCGTGCTTGTCCGTTAAGCGCCAGTGCCAGATCGAAGCGCGCTTGATGGTCGAGCGGATTAGTGAGCACTTTTTGCTCAAGATCGGCGACCGGCCCAAGTGTTTTCGCCTGCTCGGCGAGTTCGAGCGCGGCGCGGGCCGCCGCGACGGCCGCATCGTTACGCTTTGATTCCGGGACCAACGCCAGCGTCTGCTTGGCCTGATCGATGGCGCCGGTCTGCACATAACAGCGCGCCAGTCCGGCGAGCGCCTGGATGTTGGTGTTATCCTCGGCGAGAAGCTCAGCATAGAGATTGGCGGCGTTCGCGGCATCGCCGTCGGCGAGCGCGGCGTCGGCGGCGTTGAGCAAATCCTTGGCCTCGGCGCCGATACCGCCCTTGGTCAGGCGTTCAAAAAAGGCCGTCACCTGGCTTTCGGGGAGCGCTCCCATGAAACCGTCGGCCGGCTGGCCGTTCACAAAAGCAATCACCGCGGGAATGGATTGGATGCCCATCTGGCCGGGGATGGCGGGATGCTCGTCGATATTCATCTTGACGAGTTTCACCTTACCCTTGCCGGCGCGCACCGCCTTCTCGAGCACAGGGGTGAGCTGTTTGCACGGGCCGCACCAAGGCGCCCAGAAGTCGACCAGCACCGGTTGCCGCTTGGACTCTTCGATGACGTCTTTGATGAAGCCTTGCGTGGTCGTGTCCTTGACCAGACCATCGGCCCCAGCGGTTTGAGCTTCCTGCAACATCTCCTTGATATGCCTTCCCTTTCGGCCGCGCGGGCCGGAAATCCCCCGTCTTTCCTGATTAAATGGGAAAGAACGGGGCCGAATGCAATCACAAAAAGTCCTAAAGCGGCGCCCCGGAGACTGGATCGATCCGCGGCCGATGTCCGGTCGCTTCCAGGAATTTTAAAAGGCCCTCGCGCGAAATCGTGGTCGTGCCGGTATTGACGAGTGGATGAAAATTCAGCGTTGGCTCGCGCATCATTGCGGCGTCGAGGATGACTGTCACTCGGCCGCTTTTGTCATTGATCGCGGCAAACGGCGTCACTGAGCCCGGCTCGACGCCCAGCGTCTCGCGCATCAATTCGGCCGAGCCAAATGAGAAACGGCCCGAGGCGCCAAGAAGGCGATGCAACGATCTAAGCTCGATCGCCGCGTCCGCCGGGGCGACGACGAGGAACAGCACGCCCTTCTTGTCGCGCAGGAACAGGTTCTTGGTGTGTCCGCCGGCGACTTGGTCGCGCAGCGTACGCCCCTCCTCGACTTTGAACATCGGCGGGTGCGCCACGGTCTGGTGCGCAATGCCGAGAGCGTCCAAATGAGCGAATAACTGATCGGGCGAGCAGGCAGGCATGCGGCGATACCTACAAGCACCGGCGCATTTGCGAAAGCCGGTTGCGCTTTATCTTCCCCCCTCCGCCGAGGGCGGCGGTTACCTCCCAAATTTTCCAACGGGCGCAACGCTTAACCTACCGCGCGCGGGGCGGTTGCAAAGCACCCCGCTCTTTGGCATAGCTCTGGCGCGGCTGACGCTGCCGCCTTACCTCTCTACGGATGCGGGTGTAGCTCAGGGGTAGAGCACAACCTTGCCAAGGTTGGGGTCGAGGGTTCGAATCCCTTCGCCCGCTCCAAAAACTCAACTGTTGTCAGCCCGGACACATAGGTAACGGGACGTACTTAAGCCGTCGGCGGCAATCTCATGCCAAACGGATTGTCGATGGGTTGCCCGAGCCGATCGCCGCACCAAGAGGCGGCGCTCCAACGAGCGGTTACTTCGCCAGCGCCTTCTCATAGGGATAAATAACGTCGCCGCTTTTAAGCGCCGACGGATAGACGACGATCTCCGTGCCCAGGTCGCGAAATTCCTCGATGCTGTTGCTCTTGATGTTCTGGAACTGCACTTCGAGCAGGTGGTTCTCCGACCATTCGCCATCCGGGCCGAACGCGAAATCGCCAAGCACGGTTTTGAACTCGGCCTTATGCATATAGGCGGCGAGCACATCGTCCTTGAGGCTGTTGGTGGCCGAAATCGCCTGGCCGAGCACTTGCAGGTCGGCATACGCGGACACCGGGAAATATGACAGCGCATCGGCTCCCGCGGCCTTTGCGATGGCCTGATATTTTCGCAGGAAGTCGGTGGCCGCAGGCGTTACGACGCCCTTGACCGGCGCCCAAGCTTCGAAATTGACGATGCCGTTGAGCAGGGGGCCGAGCTGTGCTTTGAGCGCGGTCGATTGCAAACCGACCATGGCGCCACCCCACATCTTCGGCTTAAAGCCGACTTCGTGCATCGCTTTGATTATTCCGACCGTGTCGAGTGGATAGGAGCAAACCACCACGAGGTCCGGCTGGTTCGCGGCGATCACGCGCACGATAGGCGAGAAATCGATCGTCGCCGGCGGGTAACTCTTGTCATAGAGGATCTTAAGCCCCGCCTCCTTTGCGTTATCGCGGGCGCCTTGGCACACATTTTGTCCGAATTCGGCGTCGGCGTAAGCCAACGCAATCGTTTCCGGCCTCGGACTTTGCGCCGCGGCGACTTTGAAAAAGCCGTGC
>DATNNI010000186.1:0-8292 GCA_035601915.1 Xanthobacteraceae bacterium | reverse complement strand
GCGCCGGGCGCGAAATTCTCGACCAGCACGTCGCATAGCTTGACCAAGCGCTCGAGGATTTCCTTGCCCTTCGCATGTTTGCTGTCGATCGTGATCGACCGTTTGCTGCCGTTGAGCATGGTGAAGTAGAGGCTGTCGGCACCTTTCACATCGCGCAATTGCGCGCGCGTAATGTCGCCGACGCCGGGCCGCTCCACCTTGATCACGTCCGCGCCCATATAGGCGAGGAGCTGCGTGCAGGTCGGGCCCGACTGCACGTGGGTGAAATCAAGGATGCGCACGCCATCCAGCGCCCTACCCGCTTGACCCCATGGCTTTGACGAGGGCCGCGGCGCGCCGTTTGCCCCGCGTGTTTTCGCAGTGCGCGCGGCCTTGAATCCGACGACCTTTGGCGAGGATTTTTTTGCTGCAGTCTTCTTTCTCGACCGGGAAGTTTTGTTGGCAGCTTTTTTGGCTTTGCCGCCGGCGCTTTTCGTTGCCATTGCCGTGCTCCTTGAACTTTGCTTTCCGGCCGCACCCATGCGGCCATGAAAATCACCTTTTGCGCAGCGCGCTCTGCGGGTTGAGGTTGCCGATGCGGCCCGACTCGCTCCCGGCCGCGGGATCGATCACTGCGTTGATGAGGGTCGGCTTGCCGGAATCCATCGCCGAATTGACAGCGCGCTTGAGCTCATCCGGCGAGATCGCGCTGACGCCGACGCCGCCGAAGGCCTCGATCATCTTGTCGTAGCGCGATCCCGTGACGAAAACAGTTGTCGCCGGATCGGGACTGGCATTGTTGACATCGGTGCCGCGATAGATGCCGTCGTTGTTGAATACAACGATGCAGACCGGCAACTTGTAGCGGCAGATCGTCTCGATCTCCATGCCGGAAAAGCCGAAGGCAGAGTCGCCTTCGATGGCAAGCACCGGCTTGCCGGTCTCGATGGCGGCGCCGATGGCATAACCCATGCCGACGCCCATCACGCCCCAAGTGCCGACGTCGATCCGCTTGCGCGGCTGATAGACATCGATGATACCGCGCGCGAGATCGAGCGTGTTGGCGCCTTCATTGACCAGAATCGCGTCCGGCCGCTCCTTGACGATGGTGCGGAGCACGCCGAGCGCGCCGTGATAATCCATCGGCGAAGTGTTGTTCATCAGCCGCGGCGCCATCTTGGCGACGTTGTCGTCGCGTTTCGACGTGACGGTCTTGATCCAGTCGGCGGGCGCCACCGGCCAGTTGGCGCCCATGCCGCTCGAGAGTGCGGCAACGCAGGAGCCTATGTCGCCGACCACGGGCGCCGCGATCTCGACGTTTGAATCCATTTCTTTCGGCTCGATGTCGATCTGGATGAACTTTTTCGGCGCGTCCCCCCACGCCTTGCCCTTGCCATGCGAGAGCAGCCAGTTCAGCCGCGCGCCGATCAACAAGACGACATCGGAGTCCTTGAGCACGGTCGAGCGCGCGGCGCCGGCGCATTGCGGATGGGTATCCGGCAGCAGGCCCTTGGCCATGCTCATCGGCAAGAACGGTGCGCCGCTCTTTTCGACGAAGCCCCTGATCGCATCATCGGCCTGCGCGTAGGCGGCGCCCTTGCCGAGAATAATCAGCGGTCGCTTGGCGCCCTTGAGCGCGTCGAGCGCGCGCATAATAGCCTCAGGCGCGGGGATCTGGGCGGGCGCTGCGTCAACGACCTTCACCAGCGATTTGCGTCCGGCTTGCGCGTCCATGACTTGCCCGAACAGCTTTGCCGGCAGGTCGAGATAAACGCCCCCCGGCCGTCCGGACAAAGCGGCGCGGATCGCTCGCGCTACGCCGATGCCGATATCGGCGGCATGCAGCACGCGGAACGCCGCCTTGCAGAGCGGCTTGGCGATGGCAAGCTGATCCATCTCCTCGTAATCGCCTTGCTGCAAGTCAACGATCTCGCGCTCGGAAGAACCCGAAATCAGGATCATGGGGAAGCAGTTGGTCGTGGCGTGTGCCAGCGCGGTAAGGCCATTGAGGAAGCCGGGCGCCGACACCGTGAGGCAGATCCCGGGCTTCTTGGTGAGGAAACCCGCAATGGCGGCGGCGTATCCGGCATTCTGCTCGTGGCGGAATGACAGAACGCGAATGCCGGAGGCCTGCGCCATGCGGCCGAAATCAGTAATCGGAATCCCCGGCACGCCGTAGATCGTGGTCACGCCATTGAGCTTGAGCGCGTCGATGATCAGCGAAAAACCGTCGGTCTTTTCCGGCTCTGCCTGCGCCGTAACGCCGGCGTTACGCTGCTCCTTTGCTGCCGCCTCGGCCATGAAAGGCCTCCCTGATGTTCCGTCGCCCTCTTCAAAGAGCGAGCGCAATCGCGTACCGCCCCGATCCGGGGTGACTTAAGCAAGATCATTCTTCAGTCCAGATAATCCACATATTTGGCGACGTGCTCGGCAAGGCCGAGCGCATGATCGCGCACCAAAATCTCGGCGCGGGCGGCATCGCGCGCTTCCAGCGCCTCGATGATCTGCGTGTGGTCGCGGATCGAGCGATCGGCGCGATCTCTTTCGCCGATCGTCTTTCTACGGATCATCCGCATGTGGGTGAACAAATTCTCGGCAAGATCGACAAGCGTCGTGTTGCCGCTCATGCGAATAAGCGCTTGATGGAATTCGATGTTGATCTCCGAATATTCGTCGAGGTGCGCCCGCACTTTGCCATCCTTGAAGGTCGCGAACATGCGGCGCAGCGCGGCGATTTCTTTATCGCCGGCAGTTTGCGTGACCAGTCTCGCCGCCATGCCCTCGAGCGCTGCCCAGGCGATGATCAAGTCGATGACTTGGCGCTTGGTCTTTCGGGCGACATAGACACCGCGACGCGGCACGGTGCGGACGAAACCCTCGCGCTCGAGCTGCGCCATGGCCTCCCGCACAGGCGTCCGGCTGACGCCAAAATCTTCCGCGAGGCCGCGCTCATCCAGCCTGATTTCGGAGCGGCTGCTATAGATATCCATGGCAGCGATGGCACCTTTCAGCGCGGCATAAACCTGATGCTTGAAGTTCTCCGCGCCGGGCAACGGTGCGACCGCGGGCCGCGGCTGCCGGCTGTTCACCGCGGGCCGGTGTGATCTTGTGCGACCGACAGTTGCGACACGTGCTGGCATGGCTGGTATACATTATTCCAGACCGGCGCGATCCGCAAAGGGCCCTTTCCCAAAAGGCGACCTGATGAGGAATTTCGGGCCGTTCCCAATCTCGCCCCGTTCCGAGCTGGCTTTCAATCGTGCTTGGTGATCCGCCGGCGCATCGGCTTGAGCGCAAACAACGCCAAACCGGCCACCGCGAGGTTCATGACGGAGGCGATGACGAACACCCAATGCCAGCTCCCGCTGTAGCTCTTGATCAAGCTCCCGACCGGCACGACCCAGACCGCGGTTCCTTTTGCGGTGTAGAGAAGCCCCGCGTTGGCGGTCGCGTATTTCGCGCCGTAGGTGTCGGTCGCGATGGCCGGAAACAGGCTGAAGATTTCGCCCCAGGTGAAGAAGATGAAGCCCGCGAACAGGATGAACAAATACGGCGTCTGCCCGAACGCTCCGAGACTCCAGTAGGCTGCGGCGCCAAGAGTAAACACGATCCCCATGGTATTCTCGCGGCCGATGACATCGGACACCCAGCCGAAGAACGGCCGCGCCAGCCCGTTGAGGATATTGTCGATGACGAGCGCGGCGCTCAGCGTCGTGGCGGTGACGAAAAACAAATCGACGTTTTGATCGGAGAGTCCGAAATCCTTGGCGATCGGTGCGATCTGCGCCGTGGCCATCAGGCCCGACGCCGCGACCATGACGAACATAGCGTAAAGAACCCAGAAGACCGGCGAACGCAGCATCTCGAGCGGCGTGTAATCGCGGAGCGAGTGCGTGACGCGCGCCGATGCCTTCGGCGTTTCGCCCGGCTGGGGCGCTCGCAATAGCCGCGAGAGCAAAATGATGACGAGGCCTTGGCCCAGCCCGAACCACAAGAAAGCGTGCTCGTAGCCGTAACCGATTATCACTTCACGAATGGGGATCACGGTCGCGGCGGTGCCGGCGCCAAAGCCGGCGGCAGTCAGTCCGGCAGCGAGCCCGCGCAGATCCGGGAACCATTTGAGCGCGTTACCAACGCAGGTCCCATAGACCGCGCCGGCGCCGACGCCCGACAACGCGGCGGCGACATACAATACCCATAACGAGCTTGCGAAGGCATTGAGCGCCCACGCGCCGGCGACAAAGATTCCGCCAAGCGCGACAACCACGCGCGGTCCGAAACGGTCGACGAACCAGCCTTCCACCGGCACCAGCCACGTCTCGGTGGCGATGAAAACACTGAACGCCAGCTGGATAGCGGCTGCGCCCCAGTGATATTTTTGGTCGATCGGATTGACGAAAAGTGTCCAACCATATTGCAGGTTGGCAATCATCACCATGCAGAGCACGCCGACAATGAGCTGTCCCCAGCGGCCGGCCGGTTGCGCAACCGCTGCGTCCGGTGCAATGGCCGGTGATTCAACACTCATCGTTTCCGTCCCCGTCGATACGCGCCCTGTAAGAAGTGATCTTCAGGACGTCGCTTTGCGCGCCATCCGGTCCCGGAAGGCGCGCTTGGGGGCGAGTTTCACGTTATCCTGAAGGTAAATGCAAGAACGCGCGGCCAACGGAGGTTGCGTTGCGTTGCTTGGCTGCTCAGCAAACTTTGGCCTTTCATCCGACGGATAAAGGCCCTAATGGATTAGCTCGCCAGGCTATGCGTTAGCCACGAAGCCGCAGTGCGCTTATTGCGGCGCAACAACAACCGTACAAAAAGTTAAGTTGCTGACTCGTTTCGGGAAAGCTACCGACTCGACGAGAATCACATATCACAATCAACGTGAAAGCCATGGCCAGCAAGACCGCCGCACAGACCCTGCCTCCGGCCAACCCGACCGAGGGACCCTTCTATATATCGGCGACCCAAGCGGGGACGCGGCCGCGTTGCTCGCTTAAGCATAATGACACCTTTCTTGTTTTGGACAGCCACGGCGATATCGGCGCCTATTCCGAGGCGACCGACGGCTTATTCCATTGCGATACCAGGTTCCTCTCGCGGCTGGAGCTGCGGGTCAACGACATGCCGCCGCTTTTGCTGGGCTTTAATCTGCGCGACGATAACGCCTCGCTCGCCATCGACTTGACGAATCCAGATCTGATGTCCAACCGGCGGATAGCGCTGGAAAAGGACACCTTGCATATCTTGCGCACGTTTTTCATCTGGCGGGACACCGCCTACCAGCGAATCGGCCTGCGCAATTACGCCGCGAAGGCGGTGGATGTCCGGATATCTATCGTTTTCGCCAACGATTTCGCCGACCTCTTTGAGGTGCGCGGCACCCGACGGCAGCGGCGTGGGACGCAAACGTCGCAGCAACGCGGCAATGATCAGGTGCTCCTGAACTATCATGGCCTCGACGGCAAGCTGCGGCGCACCACTTTGACCTTCGACCCGGCCCCAGATCACTTGACGACCGGCGTCGCTACCTTCGATCTGCGTCTTCTTCCCGGAGAGACGCGGCCGATATTCGTGGCCGCCGGCTGCAGCGAAAGCGAGAACCGTCCGGCGCGCTTCATTCCTGCGCTCATCGCCTCGCGGCGCAAACTTCGCGACACCTCGCGCGGCCGCACCAGCGCCGAAACGTCGAATGACCTGTTCAACGAAATCCTGTGCCGTTCGGCGGCCGATCTTGAAATGTTGATGACCGACACGCCGCAAGGGCGTTACCCGTACGCCGGCATTCCCTGGTTTTCGACCACATTCGGGCGCGACGGCCTGATCACGGCGATGCAAATGCTGTGGTGGAGCCCTGACGTCGCGAAAGGCGTGCTGCACCGCCTCGCTGCTTATCAGGCGAAAACGATCGATCCGGCGGCCGATGCAGAACCGGGAAAAATTCTGCACGAGATGCGTGGCGGCGAAATGGCGGCGTTGCGCGAGGTGCCGTTCGGGCTCTATTACGGCAGCGTCGATTCCACTCCGTTGTTCGTGCTGCTGGCGGGCCTTTATCTGGAGCGTACCGGCGACGTCGAGACGATCAGGTCTTTGTGGCCGTCTATCGAAGCCGCGTTGGGTTGGATCGCCGGTCCGGGCGACCCTGACGGCGACGGTTTCGTGGAATACATGCGCGCCACTGACCAAGGATTAGCTAATCAAGGCTGGAAGGACTCAAACGACGCCATTTTCCATGCTGACGGGCGCCTCGCCGAAGGCGAAATCGCGCTCGCAGAAGTCCAAGGCTATGTCTACGCCGCTAAGCGAATGGCGGCGTCATGCGCGCGGCGGATTGGGCGATACGATCAGGCAACGAAGCTCGAAGCCGAAGCAGCGGCGTTTGCCGAAAAATTCGAAGCTGCCTTCTGGTGTCCAGAAATCGGCTCCTATGCGCTGGCGCTCGACGGGGCCAAAAAGCGATGCGTCGTGCGCGCGTCGAATGCCGGTCAGCTCTTATTCACCGGCATTGCCGACCCGGAGCGCGCCAAGCTCGTCGGCCGCGAATTGATGCGCCCGCATTTTTTCTCCGGATGGGGTATTCGGACCGTCGCCAGCGGCGAGGCTCGCTTTAACCCGATGTCCTATCATAACGGATCGATCTGGCCGCACGACAATGCGCTGATCGCACTCGGCCTCGCCCGTTACGGGTTGAAGCAATCGGTCGACCGGCTGTTCGCCGGATTGTTCAGCGCCGCGACCTACATGGAGTACCGCCGCCTGCCGGAGCTTTTCTGCGGATTCCCGCGTCAGCGTGGCCACGGACCGACGCTTTATCCGGTCGCGTGTTCGCCGCAGGCCTGGGCCAGCGCAACGCCATTCACGCTCCTCGAAGCCAGCTTGGGACTTGAGTTTGATCCGTTTGCCAAGGAAATCAGGCTGTGCAATCCGCGGCTGCCGGCATTTCTCGAGGAGGTGACGCTGCGCAACCTGCAGCTGGGTTCCTCGCGCGTCGACCTTCGGGTCCGCCGGCACAACGGAAACGTCTCCCTCGACACCTTGCGGGTCGAGGGTGGCATTCGGGTCTCTGTCGTTCTTTCCTCCTAAACACAAGCCTCCTAAACTCAAGTCTTTGCTCGCCAAGGCGCTTCTGGGGCTGCGCCGGCTGTGGAACCGGAAAGGCTTTCCCGCGCTTAATGGGCTGAGCACGTTTCTCACTCGGAGGCAGCATGGGCGGAAATCGTCGCATGGCGATGGCTTTGGCCACGCTGTTGCTCGTGACCGTCGCGCTGACGGGAGCGCTGGCCGAGAACGATACCGACAAAGCCGCACCGCCGGCTGGTGATACGACGGCTCCCGAAGTCACCGTGCTCAACAAGCATGAAGTTGAAGGCGTGCTCGGACACGATGTCCGCAGCGCCACTGATGAGAATATGGGACGCGTTGTCGACGTGCTGGTGGATCGCGAGGGCCAGATCCGCGCCGCCATCATCGACTTCGGCGGGTTCCTCGGCGTCGGCAGCCGCAAAATCGCGGTGGACTGGAGTGCTCTGCACTTTCCTCCGCCCGGCAAACCGAACAGCACCATTGCGCTCGACCTCACGCGCGATCAAGTCAAAGCCGCACCCGAATACAAAGACGGTAAAGCGGTTGTCGTTCTTGGCGCACTCGGCAAGCTCGTACCGCTGCCCGAATAATTCCTAAGTGCTGGAGATGCCTTCTGTACGCGGAACCGT
Source organism: Xanthobacteraceae bacterium (assembly GCA_035601915.1). Lineage (GTDB taxonomy): Bacteria > Pseudomonadota > Alphaproteobacteria > Rhizobiales > Xanthobacteraceae > BOG-931. Next base: position 607 of record DATNNI010000186.1, on the reverse strand, counting down.
TACGCCGCTTTGGCGACAATCGAGATGGCCGCGGCGGGGGCAACGATGAACCCGCTTCCGCGGCACTTGGTCAGCCGGGCGGAGCAGAACCGCCGCTTAAACCATCTTCACGCAGCCTCCGCGGCCTCGACTGGTTCATCTTCTTTGTCGCCGACGTACAGACCGGCTTCGGGCCGTTTGTTTCGGTTTATCTGACTACGCAAAAATGGACACAGATCGACATCGGATTTGTGCTCTCGGCGGCTGCTCTCGTTTCCCTCATCGGCCAAATGCCCGGTGGAGCGCTGGTCGATGCGGCGCGTTCCGAACGCTTCGTCGCGGCTGTAGGAGTGATGGCTATTTGCGCCAGCGCCCTGGCGTACGCGGCGCATCCGGCCTTCGCCGTAATTCTGCCGGCCGCCGTTACCCAAGCGATGGCGAGCTGCATTCTCGGCCCCGCCATCGCCGCAATCAGCCTCGGCCTAGTTGGCCACGCAGCCATCAGCGAGCGTTTGGGACGGAACGCGCGTTTCGCGTCAGTGGGGAATGGCATAGCCGCGGCGGCCATGGGCGCCTGCGGATATTTCCTCTCGGCCCGTGCCGTCTTCATTGTCACCGTGCTGCTCCT
>DATNNI010000185.1:0-2303 GCA_035601915.1 Xanthobacteraceae bacterium | reverse complement strand
CGCGCTTCAAGAAGATCGCCGATTCCTATCTCGCGTTCCGCTCCGACCAATATTTGTGGTGGCAAGTGGCGGAATATTCGTTCGACAATTTCATGATCCGGCAGAGACGGGCGAAGAGCTGAGGCGACGGCCCGCAACCCGTCTTCATGAGCCGGCACCCCTCTTTCAGGGATGAAACGCGGGCGTGACGCGCGAATCCGGGCGCGTTCGGGATGACGCAACCTGAGCGGCGGTTTCATCTTTGCATCGAGCCACTTCAAGGCATTAGGCGCCTTTTTCTGCAACTATTGCCCGATCGACTCGGCCCCGGCGGAGCACCCACTAGGCCACGCGGCAGTCGATAGCTTCGATGAGCGGCCCGCAGCAACGTCGGTGTCCGACTTTCGCGGCAATGGTCTGCGCTCACCCCTCGGCCGACGCATTGCTAAGTCTTCATCGCAGTGGGCTGGAGTCACCTGCTCTCCGCCGGTCTCTTGCGCCTCCCAAATTTTCGCGGGGGCAATGCCAAACATTTGCAAATTTGGCTGAACCCAGCGCCGAGCTTTTCCAAAGAACGACTTGGCGTTTTTGTTAGGAATTCAACAGGTTAAAAGCCCTCCAATCCTCCAAATCGAAAATCGCGTCTCTACGAGTCCCTGTCGAGCCGACTCGACCGAAAGCCCCCGCGCTCGTAACCTGGTCGGGGCCTCGCCGCATAGCCTCTGTCTCTGTGTTACAATAGCACACGTTTCGGTTTTTCAAAATCAAAATTTGACATTTTCGATCCGAACGGCCGCGCGCGATCCCTTAAGACCTGGCGTGTTGTTGCGGCAACGGGGAACCGCGGTACTCCTTGAGCGCCTGCTGGTGAAGCGGTCATCGCACCATAAAGACGTTATGGGGCACTATTCTATACAAATGATGAGGCCGGATTTCGAGAGGATGGCCTGAACAACATACACGACTATAAAGATAATCCTCTGCGCGGAAAAGTTATCAGTCATTGGACTTATTGTCGGCCGGTGCGGTCAGTATGCAGCGCCCGCTCGGCAACGACCCACGCCGTTTCAACTACGACCGCCGCGACGACGAACGGCTCCTGCATCGAGCACGCGCTCGATATAAAGCGCCAAGGCGGTTCGCGCCTGAATGATGAGCGGCAGACGGCTGTCCTCCTCCGCTTTTGCGAGCATCGGCACGGTTTTCATGATTTCGCCGATCATTACGGCCGCCGCGGTCGCTTGTTCATCAGTCAATCCGTCGTTGGCTGAACGGAGAATCGCGGCGATCTCGCGGCGCACCGCATCCCGGAGCGGTTTACGCCGCTCGACGACGGCAGCGATGGAGCTGGAGAAATCAACCACCGCGTCTCGATCCGATCGAAGCGCGAGCTTGTAATCGACCAGCAAATCCGCGAGCGGCGCCGACGACAATCCCGGCGCGCGATCGACGACGTGCTGAAGAGCCGTCGCCGTCCGCTCCGCGTAACGGTTGAAGAGCGCCTCGGCCAGCGCGTCCTTGGAGGGAAAAAACTGATAGAGCGATCCGATCGCCGCGCCGGATCGCTGCGCGATCTCCGTCATGGTGGTCGCCTCGTAGCCCTTCTCGGCAAACAGCGCCGCCCCCGCGTCAAGCAAGGCCGCGACGCGGAGTTTTCCACGCGCGCGCTTCGGCTCCTTCGCCGCCAGTTGGGTTTCGATTGACATTTTGCGAGGGATACTCATAAAAGCATGTTCATGAGTATCCCTCATAAATCCGGATTCCACAAGATGCAGCCGCAGGCAAAGCCCCTGGAAGGAAAACCGCATACCCTGCGCGACAGCCCGCCGCTTGTTCAGTGGGGCCTGCTCGTGATTGCCTCGATCGCATTCGTCTGGCTCCTCGAGCTCATCCGCATCCCGGCGGCGCTGCTGCTGGGCTCGATGGCGGCCGGCATCGGCGTCGCGGCGTTCGAGGGGCGGATCGCGGCTCCGAAGTGGCTGTTTGTCATGGCCCAGGGCGTAGTCGGTTGCCTGGTGGCGCGAAGCATCGGCCCCGACATCCTGACGACGATTCTCCGGCAATGGCCGATCTTCCTGATTTGCGTCGGTGCGGTGATCTTCTTCGGCGTCGCGCTCGGAGGCTTGCTCGCGTACTGGAAGATACTGCCGGGAACGACGGCGATATGGGGTTCTACTCCCGGGGCCGCGACGGTGATGGTATTGATGGCGGACGCTTTCGGCGGCGACATGCGGCTCGTGGCCGTCATGCAGTATCTTCGCATCGCCTTCGTGGGAATCGTGGCGTCGGTCGTCTCGCGGCTTTGGATGTCGGGGAGCGCCGCC
>DATNNI010000184.1:0-17731 GCA_035601915.1 Xanthobacteraceae bacterium | reverse complement strand
CCTCGTCGGGAAACCGCAGCCGCAACAAGGTTTGTTGATTGCCAAGCATCTTTATCAACAGACCGGTGGCCATTCGGCCGCCGCCGCCGATCCGGAAGCCGAATACCTGCGGCGGCTCGGCCGCCGGCAAATCCGCACACTGTCGACTGCCGTTCATCATTTCGAGTGACCGGTGAGCGCCCGCAGATACTTGACTCAGTCAAGTATCCGGCCGAGCCTTGGCGGGTCATGACCCGGACCGATGCGCGCCTTGCCGCCGTTCGCCGCTTCAACCGCTTCTACACGCGGCAGATCGGCGTGCTGCGAAAGACCTTTCTCGACAGCCCCTATTCACTGGCCGAAGCGCGCGTACTCTACGAGATCGCAAATGATAGCTCGACGACGGCAAGCGAGATCGGCCGGAAGCTCGACCTGGATGCCGGATATCTGAGCCGGACCTTGCGCACTTTCGAGAAACGCGGGCTGATCGTACGCAAGAGGTCCGTGCGCGACGCCCGCCGAAGCCATCTCGCGCTTTCGCCGCGCGGCCGCCGGGCGTTCGCGCCGCTTGAGGAACGTTCACAGCGCGATGCCGGAGTAATGCTGGGAAAGCTCGCCATCCCAGACCGGGCGCGCCTGATCGGCGCTATGCGCACCATCGAGACGCTGCTTGCGGGCGAGGCGGCGGCAAAGCCGGAGCCGCGCTACACCGTTCGCGCGCCGATACCGGGCGATTTTGGTTGGGTCATCAAGCGCCACGCTGAACTCTATGGCCAAGAATACGGATGGGAGGAGCCGTTCGAGGCGCTGTGTGCGCAAATTGTCGCCGATTGCGTGAACAAAAATGATCGTGATCGCGAGCGCTGCTGGATCGCGGAGATCGACGGCGAAAACGTCGGGTGCATTTTCTTGGCGGAAGAATCGGCGACGGTGGCACGGATCCGCCTGTTACTGGTCGACCCCAAGGCACGCGGCCTCGGCCTCGGCGCCCGGCTGGTCGACGAGTGCATTCGTTTCGCGCGGCGCGCCGGTTACAAAAAAATCACGCTGTGGACCCACCGCGTGCTGACCGCAGCGCGGCATATTTATCAAAAAGTCGGCTTTAAGCTCGTGCGCTCCGAACGGCACCGGAACTGGGGCCCGCCGGTGGTAAGCGAACACTGGGACTTGGATTTGTAATCGGCGCTAAACAGTCGCGCCGCTCGCCTTCGGCCGGCGTAAATGCTCGTCGAGCCGCGGCATGATCTCTACGAAGTTGCACGGCCCGTAGCGATAATCGAGCTGGTGGACCAAGATTTCGTCCCAGGCGTCGCGGCAGGCGCCGGGCGAACCCGGCAGGCAGAAGATGTAGGTCGAGCCGGCGACCCCTGCGGTTGCCCGAGACTGAATCGCGGAGGTTCCAATTTTTTGAAAACTGACAACCAAAAAAAGCGCCGAAAACGCATCCATCTTTTTCTCGAATAGCGGCTCAACCGCTTCCGGGGTCACGTCGCGTCCGGTAAACCCAGTTCCGCCGGTCGTGATGACAACGTCGATCCTCTGATCGGCGATCCAAGCCTTCACCCGGGCCTGAATGGATGCAACGTCGTCTTTCACGATGCTGCGCTCGGCCACCAGATGGCCAGCGGCGCCAATGCGCTGAACCAAGAGTGCGCCGGATTTGTCGTCCTTCAAATTGCGTGTGTCTGAGACGGTCAGCACCGCGATTTTCAGCGGTACGAATTCCTTGCTCTCATCAAGCCCGGCCATGGTTACACCTTAACGCAACGCACTTTCGATCCGCGGCCATCGACGCGGCTATGCGGATGTCGGGAATAATACACACTAAAGCGCGCTCGCCGACATCGTATCGCAAGCGCCGACCTTGCCCTGCTGAAAGCCCTGCGAGAACCAGTGCTTGCGCTGCTCCGATGTGCCGTGGGTAAAGCCATCCGGCACGACGTAGCCTTGCGTTTCTTTCTGCAGGCGGTCGTCGCCGATGGCGGAGGCGGTCTGCAGCGCCTGATCGACATCGCCGGGATCGAGGAAGGCGTGCTTTTGCTGCGCCTTGTTCGCCCATATGCCGGCGAAACAATCGGCTTGCAGCTCGACCCGGACCTGGAGGCGGTTTGATTCGGCGCGGCTCCCCGAAGCCTGTTGCATCTGCGTTACGCGGGGAAGAATGCCCAACTGGTTCTGTACGTGATGGCCCACTTCATGGGCGATCACATACGCCTCGGAGAATTTACAGGCGTTCGCGCCCGTGCAGCCGCCGAACTTGTTCTGCAAGTCCTCGAAGAACGAGGTATCGAGATAAATGCGCTCATCGCGCGGACAGTAGAACGGTCCCATAGCCGACTTGGCAAAGCTGCACGGCGTCGGCTCGGAACCTGCAAACAGACGCAGCTTCGGTGGCTGGTAGGTTTTGCTGGCAGCCGTGAAAATTTCCGACCACCGATCCTCGGTATCTCCGAGTACCATGGCAACGAACTTTCCGGTGGGATCCTGCGGCGTTCCGGCGGTGACCGGGGGCGCTGCGTTGGTCGATTGCGACTGCGATCCTCCGCTTAGTATCTGCGCACCGTTTAAAAGCGCGATCGGGTCAATGCCGAAGTACCAGCCGATCAGGCCGATAATGATGACGGTTCCGATGCCAAGTCCGCCCGTGCGGCCCGGTAGGCCGCCGCGGGAAGCGCTTTGTTCGCGATCGTCCTCGACGTTGTCGCTGGGACGGAAGTCATCGGTGCGCATTTGTCGATCTCCCCGCCAAAACGCTTTGCGGCGTCACTACCCGCGCGTTTGCGCGTAATTAACCAATCGTTTCCATGTTTTATCGGCTGCTAATCATATGTGCAGTTAAGTCGATTTTTACCTCGGCGCGGCATCATCCCTTCATCGGTTGTAGGTCCCGCGTCGCCGATCGCGTCGCCTGAGTCAGAGTTCTTGAGTCATGGTTGTGTCGCGTCGCGGGGCGCCCGCAAGGGCGCCCCGCGTGAGTTTTCGGTCCGCCGCATCCGCGCGTATCCTCGTCGGCGATTGCGTTGCGGAGATGGCAAAACTCCCGGCGGCCAGCGTTGACCTGATATTTGCCGATCCGCCGTATAATCTCCAGCTCCAAGGCGAGCTCAAGCGCCCGGACGATTCCACCGTCGATGCCGTTGATGACGCCTGGGATCAATTCGCGAGTTTTTCCGCCTACGACGATTTCACCCGCGCCTGGCTGGTCTCTTGCCGCCGGGTGATGAAGCCGAGCGCCACGCTGTGGGTGATCGGCTCATATCACAACATTTTCCGAGTCGGCGCCCTCCTCCAGGACCTCGGCTTCTGGATTTTGAACGACATCGTCTGGCGCAAATCCAACCCGATGCCGAATTTCCGGGGCCGGCGTTTTACCAACGCGCATGAAACCCTGATCTGGGCGGCACGCGACGCGGGCGGACGGGGCTACACGTTCAATTACGAGGCGCTCAAAGCCGGCAACGAAGATGTTCAGGTGCGTTCCGATTGGTTCATTCCGTTGTGCACCGGCGAAGAAAGGCTCAAGGGGCCAGACGGCAAAAAGCTGCACCCGACGCAAAAACCGGAAGCGCTGCTGGCGCGTGCGATCCTTGCCGCGTCGCAACCCGACGATCTTGTACTGGACCCGTTTTGTGGAACCGGCACGACCGGAGCGGTTGCTCGCCAGCTGCGGCGGCGATTCATAGGCATTGAGCGGGAAGCCGAATATGCCGCCGCGGCCGAGCAGCGCATCGCCGAAGCCGCGCCCCTGCCCGAGCCGGCGCTCGCAGCGTTCATGACGGCGCGTGAGGCCCCGCGCGTGCCGTTTGCGGCTCTGCTCGAGCGCGGGCTGGTAACCCCCGGTATTACACTGGTCGACGCCAAACGGCGGCATGCGGCAGTCGTCCGCGCTGACGGTGCGCTGGCGTTCGGGCAATCCGTCGGCTCGATCCATCGTATCGGCGCGCTGGCCCAGGGGCTCGACGCCTGCAACGGCTGGACCTTTTGGCATTTAGACACGCCGAAAGGCTTGAGGGTAATCGACACGCTACGCGCGCAGGTCCGCGCCGAAATGGCCAGCGCTTAGTGGAGCTGCGTCAGCGCGCGGCGTCGAGTGCCCGCGCGACGACCTTGCGCATCAGGCTCGGCAGCGCCTCTTCGGCGATTTTGCTGCAATCGACCCAGCGCATGCCCGCTGGCGCCGGCACTTGGGCGGCCACCCTGCCCCAATAGATCGAAAGCTCGAGCGGAAAATGTGTGAAGACATGCCGCAGCGGAGTTGCAATACGGCGCCATTCGCAGGGCCCAGGCCGCGAATGAGAACAAAAGCGCGGCGCGCCGTCTGACGCCCTCGCCTCGTTAAAGTCCGCCGACCAATCGGAGGTCGGCACTTCGGTCATTCCGCCGAGAAGCCCCTTCGCCGGCCGGGTTCGCAGCAGCACAAAACCGTCGTCGCGGAGCGCCACAAAGGCTGCTCCCCGACGCAATAAGCCTTCGCGCTTTCGCGTTCGCCGTGGAAACAGTGTGGGATTACCGGTTCGGTAGCCGGCGCAGCTTTCCATCCATGGGCACAGCGCGCAGGCCAGCCGCTTTGGCGTACAGATGGTGGCGCCGAGATCCATCATCGCCTGGGCGAAGTCGCCGGCGCGCCGGCGAGGCGTCAAGCCGCGCGCCAGCCGCTGCAATTCCGGCTTGGCTTGAGGGAGCGGCGACGAGACCGCGAACAACCGCGCGACCACACGTTCAATATTGCCATCGACCGGCGTCGCGGATGCGCCGTAGGCGATAGCGGCAATGGCAGCGGCGGTATACGGCCCGACGCCCGGCAGTTCACGCAAGGCGTCCTCGCTCCGGGGAAATTCGCCTCCGTGCTGCTCCACCACAACGTGGGCGCAGGCGTGCAGATTGCGGGCGCGGGCGTAGTAGCCGAGGCCGGCCCAAGCGCTGAGCACCTCCGAAAGTGGGGCCGCCGCGAGTTTGTGCACGTCATTCCAACGAGCCAGGAACTTGGCGAAATAGGGCGCGACCGTCTTCACCGTGGTCTGTTGCAGCATGATTTCCGAGAGCCACACCCGATACGGGTCGGCGGCTTCGCCCGGAGCAACGCGCCATGGCAGCTTCCTGCGATGGCGGTCATACCAGGCGAGCAGGGTGGCGGAATGCGGGCATGATTCGGCCGGGGCGGCCTTGTCGCGCTGTCGCTTGGATGTCTTGCCTGCTACCCTCATGCTCTCCCTCTCGTCGCAGGGATGACAGAGCGTTTCGCCATGAACAAGCCGTCGCGCGCTTTCGCCAAGCCTTTACGGGAGCTTGTCGGCAAGGTCGTCGGCGAAGCTTTCATGCGGCAGGGATTTGCCTCGGCCGAACTCGTGACCCGCTGGTCCGAGATTGTCGGCACGGAGATCGCGGCGCACAGCGAGCCTATCAAAATCCAATGGCCGCGTGGCACCGGGCAGCAAATCCGGAGTCCGGGAATTCTGGTGCTGCGTGTTGAAGGGCCGGCGGCGATCGAAATCCAGCATCTCGGCGCGGTGATCTGCGAGCGCGTCAATCGTTTTTTCGGCTGGCGCGCCGTCGAACGGCTCGCATTCCGGCAATCTCCTCTGCGGCGCAGCGCCGAGCAGCCGCGTCGGCGAAATGATGGGTCGGCTGCGCTCCAATTGGCCGCAACCATGCCCGAGATCGCCGACGAAGAATTGCGGCAGGCGCTCGGGCGTCTTCTCGCGGGCCTCAAGAACGGCTGAAGCCGTTCTGCCATCAAGCCGCCGTGAAAACCGTGACAGCTGCGGGTCTTGGCGGAAAGACGCCGCGGTGCCACATTCGAACGTCAGATCGGGAAGCGACATAGGAGCCGACCGTGATACTCAGCCGTCGCCGAACTCTCGTGGCCTTTCCGGCCGCTGCCCTCCTTGGCGCCGTAACGACGCTGCGTCTTGCCGCTTCGGCAAAGGCCGACGCTGAACCCGACCAGGCCGAACTCGCAAAAGTCGGCCCAGACGGCGATGTTGTTCTCGGCTCCGAGAAAGCGCCGGTTACCATCATCGAATACGCCTCGATGACCTGCCCGCACTGCGCGCACTTCTCGACCACGACGTTTCCGGAATTGCAGAAGCGCTACATCGATACCGGCAAAGTGCGTTTCATTTTCCGTGAATTTCCGCTCGACGCACTGGCGGCTGCCGGTTTCATGCTGGCGCGATGCGCCGGCAAAGACAAATTCATGCCCATTGTTGAGACGCTGTTTGCCAAACAAGCGGAGTGGATGGTGGAGAAGCCGGTGCCGGCGCTTCGGGACATCGCCAAGCAATTCGGTTTCACCCAGCAATCCTTCGACGAGTGCCTGGCGAATCAAAAGGTGCTCGACGGCATTCAAGACGTGCGCGACCGGGCCGCGGAGAAGCTCGGGGTCAATTCCACGCCGACCTTTTTCGTCAATGGTAAGAAGCTGACCGGCGACCAATCCATCGACTCTTTGACGAAAGAGATAAGTCCCTATCTCAAGGAAGGATAAGGGTTTTTTCGAGCGGCAACCTTTGCGGTTTGACCCCGCCGAAATCTCCTTCACGGGTCGGCTCAGCGCAAAGCTTTGAATAACCCGGATGGCCTGTTGCGCTTGGCGGCGCGCCGATTCATTCTCCGCGCCGATGCGGCATCGTTTTACCTCACGCGTTGGGCGTGAGGCGTTTGCGATTCGCTTTGCCGCAGCGAAGCAGATGGACGTAACAAGCGAATGAAGCTCACGCGGCTGCGCCTGATTGGTTTCAAATCCTTCGTCGAGGCAACAGACTTTGAGATCGAACCGGGATTGACCGGGGTCGTCGGCCCGAACGGCTGCGGCAAATCGAATCTCGTCGAAGCCGTGCGCTGGGTTATGGGCGAGTCCTCCTACAAGGCGATGCGCGCCGCGGAGATGGACGACGTCATTTTCTCCGGCAATACCGAGCGGCCGTCGCGGAACCACGCCGAAGTCAGCGTTTTGGTCGACAACAGCGACCGCACCGCGCCTGCCGCATTCAACGATACCGAAACGCTGGAAGTGTCCCGGCGTATCATGCGCGAGCACGGCTCGGTGTTTCGCGTCAACGGTCGCGAAGTGCGCGCGCGCGACGTGACGGTGCTCTTTGCCGATGCTTCCACGGGTTCGCGCTCGCCGGCTCTCGTCCACCAGGGACGCATCGGCGAAATCATTCAAGCCCGGCCCGATCAACGCCGGCGCGTTCTCGAAGAAGCTGCCGGCATTTCCGGTCTGCACGCCCGGCGCCACGAGGCGGAACTTCGCCTCAAGGCCGCCGAGCACAATCTGACGCGGGTGGAGGACGTGATCGGGCAGCTCGCCACCCAGGTCGCCTCGCTCAAGACCCAAGCCCGACAGGCCGTCCGCTACCGCAACGTCTCCGAGCAAGTGCGCCGCACCGAGGCCTTGCTCCTGCACGCGCGCTGGACGGCGGCACAGGCCGAACTTGCGGACACAGAACGAACCAAAGGCGAAGCCTTTCACCTGGTCGCAGTGCGCACCAGCGAACAAACGACCGCAGCGACGCGGCAAGCAAACGCCGCCTCAGCGCTGCCCGGCTTACGGGAAGCCGAAGCGAAGGCCGCCGCCGCGCTGCAGCGCCTTGTTATCGCCCGCGACGGCCTTGAGCGCGAAGAACTGCGCGCCAAGGAACGGATTGGCGAACTCGACGGCCGCCTTGAGCAGTTCGCGGCCGACCTCGAGCGCGAGCGCGCGCTAGCCGGCGATGCCGCGGCTGCCTTGGAGCGCTTGGCGAGGGAGGAAAACTTCCTGTCGCAGCAGGCGCAGGCGAGCGCCGAGCGGCTCAGCGGCGTTAACGAACGCGTGGCAGCGGCAGACACAGCTTCGGCGGCTTCAGAAAAGTCGTTTGCCGATCTGACGCGCGCGCTGGCCGACCAGACCGCCCGTCGCAACCAGCTCCGGGAGGCTATCGCCGATCAAGAGCAGCGCATCGCGCGGCTGGCAACTGAACTCGCCGAGGTCGAAGCCGGCCTTGCGGCCGCGCAGGGCGATACAATTGATGCGGCACCGCTGGCCGAAGCGGTCACCGCGGCACAAGCCAGACTCGCACAGGCGGAAAGCGCCGCCCGTGCCGCCGAAGCCGAGCACGCGCGGGCGCGAGAGCATATCGACAGCGCGCGCGCCCCTCTGCTTGCGGCCGAGCAACGCGTCCAGCGGCTAGACACCGAAGCAAAGACCATCCGCAAGCTGCTCGCCATGGAGACCAAAAATCTGTGGCCTCCGGTAATGGACGCGCTCTCGGTTACTGAAGGGTACGAGAAGGCACTCGGCGCGGCGCTAGGGGACGACCTCGACGCGCCGGCCGACCATGACGCGCCCATGCGCTGGGCCGGCGCCGCGCTCGATCCTTCCGATCCGCAGCTCCCGGAAGGCGTGGTCGCGCTGTCCGCTTTTGTAAAGGCGCCCGCCGAACTCGCCCGCCGCCTCGCCCAGATCGGCGTTGTCGAACGCGCGGACGGCGCGAGGCTCGTGGCCCTGCTCAAGCCCGGCCAACGCTTGGTCTCTCGCGAGGGCGATTTGTGGCGCTGGGATGGTTTCGCGGCTGCCGCACACGCCCCGACCGGCGCGGCGCGGCGGCTCGCCGAGCGTGGCCGCTTGCAGGCCATCGAAGGTGAGATCGCGATCGCGCGCACTGAAGTCGAGGCGAAGCGTCAGCTCGGAAACACCGCTGAAGCTTCCCTCGCCGCGGCAAGCTCCTCCGAGGCCGAGGCGCGCGCGTCCTGGCGCAAAGCCCAGGAAGCGCTGGATGCGGCCCGCGAAGATCATGCCGCCGCGGAACGCGACATCAATCGCCAAGCGGCGCGCGTATCCGCTATTAGCGAGGCGAAGCAACGCATCACCGTCGGCCGCGACGAGGCCGTTGCCGGACGCCGCGAAAACGAAAACGCGCTGGCGGCGCTCCCCGCCGCCGCAGAACTTGAAGATAAACTGGCGCAAGTCGGAAAAGTTATTCTGCGGGACCGTGAGGCGCTGGCCGAGGTTCGCGTCGAGGCACAAGCCATCACGCGCGAGGCGGAACTCGCCACGCAACGCTTGCAGACGATCGCCACCGAACGCGCGGCCTGGGATGAACGCGATAGCGGCGCCGCCGCCCAGATTGCTACTCTCGGCCAACGGGCAGAAGAGGCAAAGCGCGAGCGTGCGGAACTCGAAAGCGCCCCGGAGAAATTTGCCGCGCAGCGTCAGGCCTTGATCGGCGAGATCGAGACCGCGTCCGCCGCGCGCCGCGCCGCCGCCGACCGTTTAGCGGAGGCTGAAACGGAGCAATCGGTTGCCGACAAGGCTGCGCGCGGCGCGCTTGAAGCCGTCGGCGAAGCGCGCGCCGAATCGGCCCGCGCGGAGGAGCGCTGCGACGGCGCCAGACGCCGTGTTGCCGACATCGAGCATGAAATTCGCGACGTCTTGGATGTCGAGCCGGCCGCAGCCGCCGAAGTTGCCGAGATCAAGCCCGGCGAGGGAACGCCGCCGATCGCTGAAGTCGAAGTTAAACTCGACCGGCTGCGCCGCGAGCGTGAACGCCTCGGGTCGGTCAATCTGCTTGCCGAGCAAGAGCTCCGCGAATTCGAGGCTCGGCATGCCAAGCTCACCGCCGAACGGGACGACCTTGTCGAGGCGATCCGCCGCTTACGGCAGGGTATTCAAAGCCTCAACCACGAGGCACGCGAGCGGTTGCTGTCGTCGTTTGCCACCGTCAACGAGCATTTCAAGAAGCTCTTCACCGAGCTGTTTGGCGGCGGCAACGCAGAATTAAAGCTGATTGAGAGCGAGGATCCGCTTGAGGCCGGACTCGAGATCATGGCCAAGCCGCCGGGGAAAAAGCTCGTCACCCTGTCGCTGCTGTCCGGCGGCGAACAGGCGCTTACGGCGCTGGCGCTCATCTTCGCGGTGTTTCTTACCAATCCGGCGCCGATCTGCGTGCTCGACGAGGTCGACGCGCCGCTTGACGATTACAATGTGGAGCGGTTTTGCGATCTGCTCGACGAAATGACGCGATCGACCGAGACACGGTTCATCATCATCACGCACAACCCCATCACCATGGCGCGGATGAACCGGCTGTTCGGCGTCACCATGGCCGAGCGCGGAGTGTCCCAGCTGGTTTCGGTCGACCTCGAAGGCGCCGTGAAGCTGCGCGAAGCGAGCTGAAACATCCGCCGCCTGTCCGCCCGCGCGGGCAGCCGTCAGCTAGGCGTCTTTTAGTTTGAACACCCGCCGCGCGTTGTCTCGGCCGATCTTGAGACGGTCGGCTTCGCTGATCGGGCAGGCGTCGAACCAGTCGGTGGCGTGGTCGACATTCTCGAACGGCCAATCGACCGAGAACATGATGCGGTCGGCTCCAAGCACCAGCATCGCGTCTAGCAGGGACTGGCTGTTGAAATTTCCAGAAGTGGTGACGTGGAAATTGGCGGCGAAATAGTCTCGGATGCGCTTCTTGGCTGGATAAGAGTTTCGCGCCTCGACCCAGCCATTTGCATTATCAATGCGCCACATGCCGTAGGGCAAGTTCTCGCCGAGATGCCCAAGAATGATCGACAGGCGCGGATGCGCGTCGAACAGGCCGGACCCCATCAGCCGCAACGCATGCACCGCGGTCTCCTGGCCGAACGCCCAGACTGGGCCAAGCAACCACGGATGCCCGTCGTAGACATGTGCGTCGCGCGGCAACGGATTACGCGGATGCAGATAGAACGGCACATCGAGCTTTTCCAGCGTCGCCCAAAACGGACGATATTGCGGCAAGTCGTAGTAGAGCGTCTTGTCGCCTTCCAGCTGCGAGAATCCGTTCACCAGCGCGCCGCGAAAGCCCAGCTCTTTCACACAACGTTCCAATTCGCGAATTGCGAGCGCCGGGTCCTGCATCGGTAGTGCCGCAAGCGCCTGGAAGCGATCCGGCCGCTTGTGCACCTGCTCGGCAAGGTGATCGTTGGCCTTCCGCGCGACCTCATTAGCCCGTGCCGGATCGGGAATGCCTTGTACGGCCGGCGCATTGAGCGACAACACCATCATCTCAATACCGTGCTGGTCCATCAGCCCCAGGCGCCGGTCGTGGATATCCAAAAGACGGCCCTTCAGCTCATTCCAAACGTGATCGGGAAACGGCGTGCCGAAGTTGCTGGAGGTTTCTTCGATGGCAATGTGTTCTTCGAGCGCAATCTTTCCCTGCATTGTCCTCTCTCCGGCGCGTCTCAGCGGCGCATAGCCCGCGCATTAAGCCTAACACAAGCGCCACCGCAACTGCGGCCGGACACCGGCACGACCGGCATGCTTTTGGCGGTGGAGGAAGGACGACCGAAGCCGTGTCCCATTACGGGGCAGCGGCAACGCCTCGTTTCGTCGATGGCAGAGCCCAGTCGCACCGTATGAACACTCACCAAAGCTTCACGCTCGCCTCGCAGCCGCAAACTGGCGGCCTGCTCGGCTCCTGGTCGGTTCTGTCGCGCGGTACTTTTTCGGCGGCGATTTTCCTATCCGACTTCGCCCTGATCGTCGCCATGTCGTGCTTTACCGGCATTGCCTATCACCTCGCTGTTTACGGCAACAGCGGCGACATCGGCTCATTCATTCAAGGCGGAGCATTAGCCGCCTGCATTTTTACCATTTCAAACTTGTTCCGCCGCGAATATCGCCTGCCCAATTTCTTTTCCTTCAAATTTCACGGCCGCCGCACCGTGCAATTGTGGAACGTCACGTCGATTTGCCTGCTTATGCTCGCCTTCCTGGCGCGAATCAGCGTGGAATACTCGCGCGGCTGGATCGTTCTCTTTTACGTCGTGACGCTCGCCGCGTTGATCGTCTGGCGCTACGCCATCGTGCGCATCAGCACCATGGCCCGCGCCGCCGGGCTGATTTCGGCGCAGCGTATTTTTCTGATCGGCACCGGCGCCGATATCGGCGGCTTCATTAACCGGTACGAGCCGTGGACGATCGGCATCAACATCGTAGGTTGCCGGTTTCTCACCCCTGTCATGGCGGCCGCCTCCGCCGAGGAGCGACACGAAAGGCTCGATCGTGATCTCGCCGAGGCCGTTGCCGGCGTGCGGAGCCTCGCGCCGGACGCCGTCTTCGTGCTGCTTCCGTGGTCGGCGACCGCAATGATAGAGCGCTGCGCCGAAACTTTTCTCTCGCTCCCCGTCGAGATACATCTCGGGCCGGAGCAGGTTTTGCACAAATTCGATGAGGTCAAATTATCGACCCTCGGCCCGATCTCGAGCCTGCAGATCACGCGCCGGCCGCTTTCGCGCTTCGAGATCGTGCAAAAGCGGCTGTTCGATCTCGCCATTGCGGCAGCGGCGCTCGTCGTCGCCACTCCGCTTCTCGTCGCTGTCGCGGTTCTCATTCGCCTCGATAGCCGCGGACCAGTCTTCTTTGCCCAACGCCGCTACGGCTTTAATCAACAGCCGTTCCGCATCATAAAGTTTCGCACCATGCACAGCGTTGACAATGGCAGCCGGCAGGCGACCCGCGGCGATGCGCGGATCACCAGGATTGGTAGCTTTTTGCGGCGCTGGAACATCGACGAGATACCCCAGCTCTTCAATGTGCTCACCGGCGACATGTCGTTGGTGGGACCGAGGCCGCATCCGTTGCCGCTCGACCAGGAATATCAACGGCGCATTTCGCTTTATGCGCGCAGGCACAACGTCAGGCCGGGGATTACCGGTTGGGCGCAGGTTCACGGTTGCCGTGGCGAAACCGACACCGACGAGAAGATGCGCAGACGTATCGAATTCGACCTCGCCTACATCGACAATTGGTCGATGTGGCTTGACCTGCGGATCATCGTCCGCACGCTGCTTTCCCGAGCGGCTTATCGCAACGCGTATTGAACCGCCGGAGCCGGCCGCTTTGCGCTAGCTGGCAAGGACGTAAACGGCGAACACCGCGCTCAGCGCGACGAGTGCGGTGGAGACCCAGAGCGTTCCGATGATCAGCCACAGCGGATGCGGGCTATTAAGGCTTGCGGGCGGCTCGGCCCAGGACCTCAGGGCTGGCTCGGCCCGGCATAGCGCGACGCTCGCCCGTTCGATGGCAGCGATATCGCGATTGAATTGGTCGTCGTCTGCAGCTGCGATCCAGCCGGAGTCTTCGCCACGATCACGCCCGAGGTCGCTTACGGGCGCGTCAACAGCTTGCGTGCCATCAAAAAACGCGTTGTGTGCATGACCTGTGGAAAGAGGGCGCAAAGAACGATCCGGCACTGTGCTAGCCTTCTTTGTCGAGCTGCGATTCCCTAGATGAGAAGCGGCGGCGGCGCGACGGGCATCGCCGGCTAACCTTAACGGCTTCAACGATTCGTCATATTTATAGCGTGTTTAGAGCGCCGAGAGGACGTTGCGATCGACGCCTCTCTGCCGCAGGACTTTGCAAATGGGCACCTCGACACTGATCGTCCTTGCCGTAATCGTTGTAATCGTCTTGTGGGTCATCACGATCTACAACGGACTCGTCACCATGCGGCAGCGGGTCAACCAGAGCTTTGCCGATATCGACGTACAGCTGCGGCAGAGACACGACCTTATTCCCAACTTGGTCGAGACCGTGAAGGGTTATGCGGCTCACGAGCGCGGCACGCTCGACGAGGTGGTGAAAGCACGTAACGCCGCGGTGACAGCGCAAGGGCCGGCGCAACAGGCGGCGGCCGAGAATATGTTGTCCGGGGCGCTGCGCCAGCTCTTTGCGCTTTCCGAGGCCTATCCGGATCTAAAGGCCAACGCCAACTTTCAGCAATTGCAAGCCGAGCTCGCCGATCTCGAGAATAAGATCGCGGCGTCGCGGCGGTTCTTCAACAACGCGGTGCAGGAATACAATACCGCGACCCAGAGATTCCCAGCCGCCTTGTTCGCGACCGCGCTCGGCTTTGCCCCGAAGGAATTTTTCGACCTCGGCGACGACCGAAAAACGGTAGGCGAGGCACCCCAGGTCAAGTTTTAGGACTAACGATGACGTCGACATCCGGCCCGCCTGGCCACTTCCACGCGGCGTGGTTGGCCTGCCGGCGCGCCCATTTCTCACTCGCGCTGGAGTAAGCGGCGAAGCACTCCGATGGCCGCATACGGTCTTTACAGCCACATCCAATCGAACCGCCGGCGTTCGATTGCGCTTCTCATTGGCCTGTTCTTTCTTGTCTACCTTCTTGTTTATGCGGGCGCGTTGACCGCAGAAGCGCTGTCGGTCAACGCCGACGTCGACATGCTTCTGAGGTTGGCTTGGCGGGACCTGATCACTGCGGCGCCTCTGGCAACCTTGGGCACCGCGCTGTGGGTAGTGGTTGCCTACTATTTTCATCAGAGCATGATCGATGCGATCACTGGCAGCCGCGAGGTTAGTCGGACCGATCAGCCGCGTCTCTACAACCTCTTGGAAAATCTTTGCATTTCGCGCGGAATCACCGTGCCGAAGCTAAAGGTGATGGACAGCGAGGCGCTTAACGCGTTCGCGACCGGCATGAATGGAAGGCAGTATTCGATCACTGTCACCTCCGGACTTCTGAACCTGCTCGATGACGCCGAAATCGAATCGGTGCTTGGCCATGAGCTGACCCATATCCGCAACGGCGACGTGCGGATGATGGTCATCGCCGTGATTATCGCCGGCGCTATTTCGTTCTTTGCCGAACTGTTCTTCCGGATGTGGCTTTACGGAGGTTTCCGCGGTCCCCGATCGTCCGGCGACCGCCGCGGCAACGGCGCTGGACTAGCTATAGTGATTGCCATTGGGCTCATCGTTGTTGCCTATGTTCTCTCGTTCGTCATTCGCCTTGCCTTGTCGCGATCGCGTGAGTTGCTCGCCGACGCCGGGTCGGTGGAGCTCACCAAAAATCCCGACGCCATGATTTCAGCTCTGCGCAAAATCGAGGGCCGCGGCGAACTGCCGGGAGCAACGTCGGCGGTCATGGAAATGTGCATCGACAATCCGCGTCAAGGCTTTGGCGAATTGTTCGACACCCATCCGTCGGTCGACACCCGGGTCGCGGCATTGGTGAAATTTGCCGGCGGCCATGATCCCGGCCCAGTCGCGCTTCCCGCGCCCGAGCACGAAGCGAGCACAAATGATTCGGCCGAGCCGGGGCCGTGGAGCTCCGCGGCGCCGAGCGGACCATGGAATCCGCCACAACCTGTGGAAACCGAGGAACCTATAGAAGGTCGAGGTCCTTGGGGCCCGCACGAAAGGAACCGCGAATAAGCCGCGGTAATCGCGGCTTCACGATGCGAACCGCGCGCGTCTCAAATCGCAAAGCTCGGCCGAAACGTACATTCAGCCGCGCACATACTCTCGAAGGTAAGGCTTCCAAACGGCGCACGGGATGTGTAGAAGAAACGCACGGGGAAATGATCGTGATGCGCCCGATTCGGCCGCAGTTATCCGGTGCAATGAGCAGAACGACTCGGCCAGACTCGCGGCCCGGCGCCGCTAGTGAGGTATAGGCCATGTCTAAGCCGACGGTGATCGTGGTGGGTGCGGACAAGGGAGGCGTGGGCAAGACCACGGTCGCCCGCACGCTGCTCGACTACTTCACGGCGCATCACCTGCCGACCCGGGCGTTCGATACCGAATCGCCAAAAGGCACCCTCAAGCGCTTTCATCCGGAAAATTGCGACATCGTCGACGTCACCTTAGTGGCCGATCAGATGCGTATTTTCGACACGCTGACCAGCGCCGATGCGTCTGTAACGATCATCGACGTACGCGCAGGCCTGTTATCGCCGACCTTGCGCGCGTTGCGCGACATCGGCTTCCTCGACGCAGTGAAGAAGGGCCAGCTTAACTTTATTATTTTCCATATCCTCGGTTCCTCGATCGCTTCGCTGAACGAGATCGAGGACACCGCCACCTTCGCCGTTGATAGCAAGTATTTCCTGGTGAAAAACTTCATCAACAACACGAGTTTCTTCGAGTGGGACCAAGCTACCCACGCGTCGTATTTCCGCAAACTCAAAGACGCCATCGAAATCACCATCCCCAAGCTCAACGAGATGGCCTACGAACAGGTGGAACTGGCTTCGGTGCCGTTCCTCACCTTTGTCGCCAACAAAGGAGCCAGAGGTGAGTCCACCAATTACTCGTTTGTGCTGCGCGGCTACGTTCGGCACTGGCTCGGGAACGTGTGGGGCGAGTACGACCGTATTAAACTCAACGAACTCGTGACGAGCGGCGCCGCGCCTGCACAGGCGCCGCGGGTGCAAGCAGTCGGCCGATCATAGACCCGGCGCGCAGCATTCGCGACCGCGCTATACTGCGATGATGTCTGGAACCGCGGAAATGTGCTTGCTGTAACGATGCAGCCGGCCCCAATATATATTGTCGCCTCGCCGCGGCCGCGTGTCGGCAAGACGCTGCTGGCACGGCTCTTGATCGAGTTCCTTTATTCGCGTAGCCGACCGCTGGTCGGCTACGACCTTAATCCGCGGGAGTCGCTGCTCGCCGAGCGATTCCCCAAGCTGGTCTGGCCGGTCGATATCACGAGTACGCGCGGCCAGATGGAATTATTCGACCGCCTGATCGCCGACACGGCGAGTACGAAAATTATCGACCTCGGCTCCCCTCTGTTCGACCATTTTTTCGGTGTCATCCGCGAGATCGGCTTTCTTCCGGAAGCGCGCCGGTTGTCGATGGAACCGATTGTGCTGTTCATCACCGATCCGGCACCAACGACGGTGCGCAGCTATGCCGAGCTCCGTAGCCGCCTCGCCGTCACAATTGTGCCCGTCCAAAACGAATCGGTATCGGTCATGTTCGCCAAAGAGGATTTCCCGGGAACCGGTCCCGAATGCGGCACGATCCGTATTCCGCGATTGTCGGCGATTGTCCGCGGCGTAATAGATCGACCGAGTTTTTCATTCGGCGCTTACTTGGAAAAACGACAAGGCGGGCCAACCGAAATTCACGAATGGATCGCTCAGATCTTCAACGAATTTCGCGACTTGGAACTGCGGCTGCTGATGGGACGGGTCAACTCGTCGCTCGGCCGTGGCGGCAAGCGGGAAGACCAGTCGGCCGGTTAGCGGTCGCCTAGGGAGGCGAGGCGCGATGTTTTCACACCGAGGCGCGTCTCGGGTGCGCTTCAGTGTCCCTCGAAGCTCACCAGCGTGCGTACCGGAACTCCGAGATTGCGAATTTTTTCGGCGCCGCCCAAGTCCGGCAGATCAATGATGAAACATGCAGCCAAAACGTCGGCGCCGATTTGCTTTAACAGCTTGCAGGCGGCTTCAGCCGTCCCGCCGGTAGCGACCAAATCGTCGACCAGAACTACCCGCTCGCCCTCATGCACCGCATCTTCGTGCATCTCCATTTCGTCGATACCGTACTCCAGCGAATAGCCAATGCTGACGCGCTTGAACGGCAGCTTGCCTTTCTTCCGGATCGGCACAAAACCCGCGGAAACCTGGTGAGCTACGGCGCCGCCCAGGATAAAGCCACGCGCTTCAATTCCGGCAACCTTGTCGATCTTGCTGCCCGCCCAAGGCTGCACCAGTTCGTCGACCGCGCGGCGAAAGCTGCGCGCGTTACCCAAAAGAGTCGTTATGTCGCGAAATATGATGCCCGGCTTCGGATAGTCCGGGATGTTGCGGATTGCGGCCCGTAGGTCGCTTTCTAGGGTGGCGGTTGTCATCGTCTGCAAGCCTCTCGTCCGCGATCCTTCAGACATCCTACAGCGCGTTCTACTGTGGCGGACCGGAGCGGCGCAACCGCAGCGGCTTCGTAACGATAACGCCACGGGCCGCGGCGCCGGGTTGGAGCAAA
>DATNNI010000183.1:0-2187 GCA_035601915.1 Xanthobacteraceae bacterium | reverse complement strand
TAGAGCGTCAGCTTGGCGTAGGCGAGCAGCACCGAAAGCTCGGGCCGCGTGAAGGCTTGGGAACGGCGGCGGCGCTCGGCGAGCTGCATGTCGTCGGCGAGATATTCGACCGCGCGATCGAGCAGGCTGCGCGCTTCCAAGGTCTGGATCAGACGCTGCTGGAAACCGAAATCCTCCATGCCGCGCCGCTCGGAAAGCGACAGCGCCAGCGGCTGCAGATAATTGTTGCGCAGCACCAGAGCCGCGACCTCATCCGTCATCGCGGCAAGCAAGGCATTGCGCGCGTCGAGCGTCAGGCGGCCGTCGCGCAATGGAATGCTCAGTGCGATCTTGATGTTGACCTCCATATCCGAGGTGTTGACGCCAGCGGAATTGTCGATCGCGTCGGTGTTGAGCCTGATGCCGCGGAACGCCGCCTCGATGCGGCCACGCTGCGTCATGCCGAGATTGGCGCCTTCGCCGATGACCTTGCAGCGCAGGCCATGGCCGGCGATGCGAATTGGGTCGTTAGCGCGGTCGCCGGCGGCGTCATCGCTTTCGTCGGTGGCGCGGACATAGGTGCCGATGCCGCCGAAAAAAAGCAGATCCACTTGCGCGGAGAGAATGGCGCGGATCAGCTCGGTGGGTGTGACTTTTGCGGATACGCCGAACAACTTCTGTGCTTGCGGCGAAAGCCTGATCTCTTTGGCGCGGCGCGAGAAAACGCCGCCGCCTTCGGAAATGATCGATTTGTCGAAGTCCTGCCAACTCGAACGCGGCAAATCGAACAGACGCTTTCGCTCGGCGAAGCTTCGGTCCGCATCGGGTTCCGGATCGATGAAAATGTCGCGATGATCGAAAGCGCCGACGAGATTGATGGTCTTTTCGCGCAGCATGCCGTTGCCGAAAACGTCGCCCGACATGTCGCCGACGCCGACCACGGTGAACGGCGTCCTGGCGATGTCGGTGTCCATTTCGCGGAAGTGGCGCTTGACCGATTCCCAGGCGCCGCGGGCGGTGATGCCCATTTTCTTGTGATCGTAGCCAGCCGAGCCGCCTGAGGCGAAGGCGTCGCCAAGCCAGAAATCATGCGCCGCCGCGATGTCGTTGGCGGTGTCGGAGAAAGTCGCGGTGCCCTTGTCGGCGGCGACCACGAGATAGGGATCGTCACCGTCCTGCCGCACCATTTCGGGCGGCGGAACAACGCCAATCGTTCCGATGCCGATATTGTCGGTCATATCGAGAAGCGTCGAAATAAAGAGCCGGTAACACGCGGTGCCTTCGGCCTGAATCGCCTCGCGCGCGGTAATGCCCGGCAAACGCTGCGGCACGAACCCGCCCTTGGCGCCGACCGGAACGATCACCGCGTTCTTCACATTCTGCGCTTTGACGAGGCCGAGGATCTCGGTGCGGAAATCCTGCGGCCGGTCCGACCAGCGAATGCCGCCGCGCGCCACTTTGCCGAAGCGAAGATGCACGCCCTCGACCCGCGGCGAATAGACAAAAATCTCGTAGAGCGGCCGCGGCAACGGCACGGCGTCGAGTTTGCGGCTGGCGAATTTAACGGCAATGAGGTCTTTCGGTTTGCCGTCGCGATCCGGTTGATAAAAGTTCGTACGCACTGCGGCTTCGACCGCGCCGGTGAAATGCCGTAAGATGCGATCCTCGTCGAGACTCTCGACCGTCTGCAATGCCGTCTCGATCGCCGCGGTGATCGCCGCTTCCTGGACCGCGCGTTGTTCCGTTGTAACTCCGAGATGCGGGCCGAAACGGGCATGAAAAAGCTTCACGATATTGGCCGCCACGCTCGAGTGCTTGCGCAGCGTCGCCCACATGTAATCCTGCGAGTATGGCACGCGAATTTGCCGGAGAAAGCGGGAGTGGGCGCGCAATAGCGCGACGTCTCGCCAGATCAGGCCTGCCGCGAGCACCAGCGCGTTATAGCCATCATCTTCGGCGTGGCCCTCCATCACCGCGAGAAAACACGCCTCTAATTTTTCTTTGGACTCGGCGAGCGTGAACGGCTGCTCCAACCCGCTTTGCAGCACCATGTCGTGCAGCCAGATATCCGGCACGTCCTTCGGCTCGATGTGGTAGGTGCGCTCGTCGATGACGCGGAAGCCCATGTTTTCCAGCACCGGCACGCGCGCAGACAGCGGAATGGGTCGGCCACGGCTGAAAACCTTCAATCCGGCCGCGGCATCTTCG
>DATNNI010000182.1:0-4380 GCA_035601915.1 Xanthobacteraceae bacterium | reverse complement strand
GCGCAAAACGATGGTGAGGAAGCGGGGATCGCGGCCCTCGGCATGGGCCAGCCGCGGCATGTGCGCCCAGGCAAACAATGCGCCAGAGCCGGCCAGCATTGCGCGGCGCGAGGGAGCATGAAGAAAGGGCATCGTCTCACGTCCTCAAAAATTCCGGCGTCATCAGAAGGAGCGCAACGGCTTGCGTCCGGCTTTCAGCTCGCAAAATTGTCTGACGCGTTTCCGCGGACGCCAACGGGCCGAGGCTTGCTTCGAGCAGATCCAGCGGATCGACTTCCGGCCGCGCGCGGCTTGCAATCTCGTTGGCGATGCCAAGTCGGCGCGGCACGCCGTCGATCCAGGCTGCCTCGGTATCGGGCCATCCGTTCGGCGCGGGCGGCCGCCACAGCGGCTGGCCAAGAGCGACCTGAAAATTCATCAACCGGCCGATAGTGAGCCAATCGCCCGCAGGCGTCCGGAGATCGATGAGGCTGCTCGGTTCGGCCGGCGTCGCTTTGGCGACGCGAAGCGTCGCGGCGATCCATTCCGATGGCGGCCGCAGCTTCTTTCGCTGCGGCGCCCAGGATTCATCAGCCGTTACCAGCGTTTTTGCCAGCGCTTTCAGATTGCCGCCGCTCGAATCGAAGGTCTTGGCCAGCTTCGCCACCAAAGAAGGCGGCGGATCGTCGGCTACAAAGTGACGCGCGAGTTTGAGCGCGATGTGCTGCGCGGTCGACTGATGCCGGGCGAGATCGGCGAGGACCGCGCGGCCCTGCGCGGCGCCTTCGTCCGGATAGGTCTTGCCCAGCACCACCTGATCGCCCGGTTCGTGCAGGCGCTTGTTGAACACGAATTCGCCGCCGTGGTCCGGCTCGGCCGGATCGATCCAGCTCCAGCCGGTCAGCACGTTGGCGAAGCTCGTGACGTCGGCTTGCGAATAGCCGCTGCGCACGCCGAGCGTATGCAATTCCAGGATCTCGCGCGCGAGATTTTCGTTGAGCCCTTTATCGCGATTGATGCCGTCGATCGAGGCGGCGCCCATCGAGTGGACATTATCGAGATAGAACAGCATGCCGGGATGGCTCTCCACCGCCGCGAGCATGTCGCCGAAACGGCCGAGCACATACGGGCGAATGGCTTCGCGCTCGTAAGCGCCAACCATCGCGACGTCCTTGTCCGCCGAAATGCAGAAATGGTTCGACCAGAACCAAACCAGCCGTTCGACAAACCCAACGGTTGACTCGACGGCGGCATCGAACCGCACCGAGGCTTCGTTCTGAACGATCTGCTGCGGCAGCGGCGGCTTTTTGTTGTCCGCGGGCTGCGGGGCGCCCGCCGTCGCACTTGCCGGCGCGTGCGCCGCGTCCGACATGCTCGACGCCATGGCGGTCCCATTGGCGTCCTTGGCGGCGCGCTGCGCGAGCTTCTGCTTGGCATGCTCCTCGGCGCGGAAATCGGAGACTGCGCGGGCCGCTTGCGTGCTCGACGGCAGATCGACGGAAAGATAGCCGGCCTTGGGGCGTTCGAAATCGGCGAGAAGCGCGCCACGGGGGTCCGCAGCAATAGCATCGAGGGAATAACTGTCGCGCCGCAGCCGCGGGCCAAAGCCGAATCGGTGCAGCCCCAATGCCGCCGCTTCCTTGCCGCGTGGCGTCAAGCACGTCCTCCGCCTACGAATCCGCCGCCGCAGTCAAGGAGAGCATTGTTTTATGGCGAAACTTGCACCGCGACGCGCCTAATCCTGTTGCGTGGCCTAACTGTTTGTTCATCACGGGTGCCAGCTGCCGGGGTGATTGGGGAAGGGGCGGTGCGCCATTCGCACGCCTTGCGGCCCTGCGGTGCGGCCCGTAAGTATGGCTTGCGGGAACGCGCCGCGCGGAGATCCCATGGCCGTCGTTATCGATACGCTCAGCCGCGAAACCGGCCGGCCGCGCCATCCGGAAAAGGCGCACCGGCCGGACCAGCCGAGCGCGCGCAGGCCCGACTGGATCAGGGTCAAGGCGCCGGTGTCGGGCGGCTACACCGAGACGCGAGACATCGTGCGCGCCAACGGTCTTCACACCGTTTGCGAGGAGGCGGCCTGTCCGAATATCGGCGAATGCTGGGAGAAAAAGCACGCCACTTTCATGATCATGGGCGATACCTGCACGCGCGCCTGTGCGTTCTGCAACGTCAAGACCGGCCTTCCCGGCGCGCTCGATCCGGCCGAGCCGGCGCACGTTGCCGAAGCGACGTTTAAGCTCGGACTGGCGCATGTGGTCATCACCTCGGTCGACCGCGACGACCTGGACGACGGCGGGGCCGAGCATTTCGCCGCGGTGATCCGCGCCATCCGCGCCCGCTGCCCGCCAACCAGCATCGAAGTGCTGACGCCCGATTTTTTGCGGAAGGTCGGCGCGGCAGAGATCGTAGTCGCCGCGAAGCCCGACGTGTTCAACCACAATCTCGAAACCGTGCCCGCCAAATATCTCACCGTGCGTCCCGGCGCGCGCTACTTCGCCTCCATCCGGCTGTTGCAGCGCGTGAAGGAGATCGATCCGCTCATGTTCACCAAATCGGGAATCATGGTGGGTCTTGGCGAGGAGCGCAACGAAGTGCTGCAAGTGATGGACGACCTGCGCGCAGCCGACGTCGACTTTTTGACGATCGGACAATATCTGCAGCCTTCGCCCAAGCATCATCCGGTGAACCGTTTCGTACCGCCGGATGAATTCAAGGCGCTTGAGACCATCGCCTACGGCAAAGGCTTTGCGATGGTGTCGGCGAGCCCGCTGACGCGATCGTCGCATCATGCCGGCGACGATTTTGCCCGGCTAAAAGCGGCAAGGACGGCCCCAGTAGCGGAGCGGATTTGACACCCACCCAGCCGCACATTCGGGAAGCGAATGTCAAATCCGCTCCACTAGCGCTAATATTAATTAGTGGTCCTTTGATTCTAACATTCGCATAAGAGCGTGCCGAGACGGAATACGAATGTTAGAATCGGACAACTAACCATGCCGCAATTGTCCACCACGACGCGGGTGCGACACGCCGCGTCTGAAATGTTCGATCTCGTCGCCGACGTCGAGCGCTATCCCGAGTTCGTGCCGCTGTGCCAATCGCTTGACGTGAGACAACGGAGCACCGAGGGCGGCAAGGACGTCATCGTCGCCGACATGACCGTCGCCTATAAGCTCATTCGTCAGACCTTCACCAGCCGGGTGACGCTGGACCGAGCGAAACTTGAAATCCTGGTCGAATATCTCGAAGGCCCGTTTCGAAGCCTCAACAATCACTGGACATTCCGCCCGGTCGACGAACACGCGTGCGATGTTGATTTTTTCATCTCTTATGAATTCCGCAGCCGCGCGCTGGGTTTGCTGATGGGCGCCATGTTCGACGCCGCTTTCCGGCGTTTTGCCGGCGCGTTCGAGGGCCGCGCCGATCAGGTTTACGGCACGCGGGCGGCGTAAAAGCTTAACTTTAGCGGCGAACGCGGACTTCCCGCTGTCGAAGCCTCTTTGTATGCTCCGCCGCTTCCCATTTTTCTGGAGGTTATGATGGTCAAATACATTGCCCCCGTTCTGGCAGTTGCGGCCGCGGCGTTCGTGTCGCCGTCAATCGGCTTCGCGCAGGATGCGCCGCGAAGCTATGTCGCGGACCCCGGCGTTTACGCAATCATTCTCGACAACGAGAAATTCCGGGTGACCCGCGCGGTTTGGCGGCCTGGTCGATTGGACGCGCCCCACTCGCATCCAATTCCTTCGGTGGTCTTCCCGCTGACCGATTGCGCCATCAGAGTGACGTCCGCCGAGGGGACCAGAATCATTCATACCAAGGCCGGGCATCCGGTGGAGGTTCCGGTGACCTTCGGCCACACTGCGCAGAACATCACGCATCACACCTGCGCGGCAGTGTTTTTCGAGCGGAAATAAAACCGCCGGCTAGCGCGGCTTCGTCTCGGCCAATAAGCGTAACAAGCGCAGCGCTTCGGCCACGGAGCGCTGCCGCACTTGGCTGCGGCCGATGTTGCCGTAACGCTTGACGCGTGCGACGCGGCGGCCGTTGCGGCTTGCCGCGGCAAAATGGACGAGCCCGACCGGCTTTTGTTTGCTGCCCCCGCCGGGGCCGGCGATGCCGGTGATCGCAACCGCAATATCGGCCAACGAATATTTCAGCGCCCCTTTCGCCATTGCCGCCGCGGTTTCGGCACTCACGGCGCCGTGCTGCTTCAACGTGGCGGCCGGCACGCCGAGCATGACGTGCTTGGCGTCATTGGAATATGTGACAAAGCCACGGTCGACCACGTCGGACGAACCGGCGATCTCGGTCAGTGCTGCGGCGACAAGTCCACCGGTGCAGGATTCCGCGGTGGCGATTTTCAGCCTACGGGAGCGGGCGCGTTGCAGGACGCTCTTT
>DATNNI010000181.1:0-2121 GCA_035601915.1 Xanthobacteraceae bacterium | reverse complement strand
ATCCTCTGCGCGCCCACGCCCCCGCTATTCTGAGCGATAAATCAATTGTTGACACTGCGTTTTGTTGGTCACCAGGGCTTACCGGCATTGGGCTCCAAAAATACCCCATTGGGTAGGAGCGCTCGCTTCACTTCCGCATGGATTGCCGGGTCATTTTACGCCAGACGGCGCTGCGCGCCTTTTGCCCGGCAATGACGATTGAGGCGCCGACGCGGAACAAAATACCCCGCCGCTTGTAACCCGCAACGCAACGGGCGATACCGGCGGCCGAAGCTTCAAGCACAACCGAAACGGATGAGTGCCGGTCATGGGTATATTGTCATGGGCATATTGATCGACGGCAAATGGATCGACGACGAAGAGAGCTACCGCAAGGACGGCGCGTTCGTGCGGCCGGCGACCGCGTTCCGCGCCTTTGTCACCGCCGACGGCAGCTCGGCGTTTCCCGCCGCCGCCGGGCGCTACCATCTCTACGTCGCGCGGCCGTGTCCGTGGTGCCACCGCACCATGATCCTGCGCGCGCTCAAGAAGCTCGAAGGCGTGGTGTCGATGAGCCTGGTCGAGCCGCTGTTGCTCGCCGGCGGCTGGAAATTCGCCGCGCCCGATCCGATCACCGGCGCCGGCTTCGTGCACGAGCTCTACACCAGGGCCGATCCGCATTACAGCGGCCGGGTCAGCGTGCCGGTGCTGTGGGACAAGAAGACCGGCACCATTGTCAGCAACGAATCCTCAGACATCATCCGCATGTTCAACAGCGCATTCGCCGGCTTTACCGACGCCCGCACCGATTACTATCCCGCGGCGTTGCGCGCCGAGATCGACACGGTCAATGCGCGCGTCTATGACACGCTCAACAACGGCGTCTATCGCTGCGGGCTTGCCACCCGGCAGGCGGTGTACGACCAGACCGTGAGCGAACTGTTCGCGACGCTCGACTGGCTGGAGGCGCGGCTCGCCAAGAGCCGCTACCTGATGGGGGAGGCCATCACCGAGGCCGACTGGCGGCTGTTTCCGACGCTGATGCGTTTCGACGCGGTGTATTACGCGCTGTTCAAATGCAACATCCGCCACGTCTACGAATACCCGGCGCTGTGGAGCTATACGCGGGCGCTTTATCAGATGCCGGGCATCGCCGAGACCTGCGACGTCGACGAGTACAAGCTGCACTATTACGGCAGCCTGTTTATGGTCAATCCGAGCGGCGTGGTGCCGCAAGGACCGCGGCTCGATTTCACCGCGCCGCACGGGCGCGGCTGAGGCGGACACTGATTTTGTTGCTCGCCGAATCGCCTGATCCCCCTCACCCGCGCCTTTCGGCGCGACCTCTCCCCAACGGGGAGAGGTGAAACCCGGCGTCATTGCGAGGAGCGGAAGCGACGAAGCAATCCAAACTCTTTCGCACACCGACTGGATTGCTTCGCCGCGCTCGCAATGACGACGTCCCAAAAAAGAAAAGGCCCCGCCGAAGCGGGGCCAAAGAGAAGTCCAAAAGCTAGCTACTTAGGGTTCTGGCTGCCTTGCTGGCCGCCACCACCCTGCTGGCCACCCTGGCCGCCTTGTCCGCCCTGACCGGGCTTCGGGGTTTGCTGACCGGGTTGCTGCTGTCCGCCGCCCTGTCCACCTTGTCCACCACCTTGGCCGCCCTGCTGGCCGCCCTGGTTCTGGTTCTGTTGAGTCATGGAGAATCTCCTCGGTTGATGTCTCGTCGCTAGGGGTAACGCCGCGGCAGGAGTTGCGTTCCTCAGAGTTCCGGCGATTAGCGCCGAGTTCCCGCGCCCAACACATAAAATGCGACGCAGCGGGTTAAGCTATTTCATGCGCGACAGATTTTCTCCTAACGCTTTGCGCGGCTTTAGCATTTGGGAACTTCCGGGATCTTCGCGATCATGATTGTGTATGCCTTGTTCGTGCGCGGCGCTCCTTGGCGCCTTCGCGATAGGCAGCGCAGCAGGGAACTGCTGGAGCGCGACGACCTCTTTTCGAATCGTCATCCCGCTCTAGCTTTTTGATGGAGCATGATCTTTTCCGAAAACCGGTCCCCACTTTTCGGGATCATGCTCAGTGTTTCTGCTCGTCCAAGCGCGCCAGCAATTCCCGAATCTGCGAGGGGATTTCCTCGAG
>DATNNI010000180.1:0-2371 GCA_035601915.1 Xanthobacteraceae bacterium | reverse complement strand
GCAAATCACCGCCTGCTGTTCGAGATCAACCGTAATCAGTCGGGCTGACTCAGCGGCAATCGCGGCGCTGAGTTCGAGGACCTGATCTTCGGAAAGAACGGCGGCAAGCAGGCCGTTTTTCACCGCGTTCTCTGCAAAGATGTCACCAAAGGAAGGCGCAATAACGCAGCGGATGCCGGCTTCGTAAAGCGCATAGACTGCCGCTTCGCGCGACGACCCGCCGGCGAAATTGCGCCCGGCGATAAGAATCTGGGCATCTTGGCAGATCGGGCGATTTAACGGGAAGTCGGGCTCCTCCACGCCGTCTGCGTCGCGTCGAAGATCGTAAAACAGCAGGTGGGCAAGCTCGGCCGAGCGCGGCACTTTCAGAAACCGGGCCGGCAAAATTTGATCGGTGTTGACGTTCGGCAAATCGAGCGGGCAGGCCTTCGCGGTAAGCCGAATGAATATGTCCATCTGCCCACCCTTCAAACGCTGCGCCCGGCGAGTAGCGGGCGCACATCGGCCAAGTGGCCGCTCACCGCGGCGGCCGCGACCATCGCCGGCGACATCAGGTGCGTACGGGCGCCGGGACCCTGCCGGCCGCGGAAGTTGCGGTTGGTCGTCGACGCGCAACGCTCGCCGGGGGGCACAATGTCGCCGTTGATGCCGACACACATCGAGCATCCCGACTCGGCCCATTCTAGACCGGCTGCGCGAAAGATCCGGTCGAGGCCTTCGCCTTCCGCCTGGCGCTTGACCAGTGAGGAGCCGGGCGAAACGAGTCCCGGCACTTTGCTCACGCGTCCCGACAAGACGGCGGCCGCTGCGCGCAAATCCTCGATGCGAGCGTTGGTGCAGGAGCCGATGAACACGCGATCGATCATTATCTCGGTGAGTTTCTTGCCGGGCGCGATGGCCATGTAATCCAGCGCGTCACGCACGTAGCGGGCGCGGACCGGATCGCTCTCGCCGGCTGGATCGGGCGCGTTGCCGTCGATCGGAAGCGCGTCGTCCGGCGTCGTGCCCCAGGTGACGATCGGCGCGATTGCGTCGGCGTCCAATGTTACTTCGCGGTCGAAGGCAGCGTCGTCTTCGGAGCGGAGCGCCGCCCAGGTCTCACGGGCCTCATTGAATGCGCTTCCCTTGGGCGCGAACGGCCGGTCTTTCAGATAGGCGAACGTTGTGGCATCAGGGGCTATCGCGCCGCACCGGCCGCCCGCCTCGATGGACATGTTGCACAACGTCATCCGTCCTTCCATGGAAAGCGCGGTGATCGCGCGACCGGCAAATTCGATAGCGTGACCTTGCGCACCGTTTGCGCCGACCCGCGCGATGACCGCAAGCGCGATGTCCTTGGCAGCAACGCCCTCGATCGTTTTGCCCCGTACATTGATGCGCATGAGCCTCGGCTTTTTTTGCCACAACGTCTGCGTCATGAGCACATGTGCGACCTCCGAGGCGCCGATGCCGAATGCGTAGGCGCCGAAAGCGCCGTGGGTGGAGGTGTGGCTGTCGCCGCACACGATGAGCAGCCCCGGCAGCGTCAATCCCTGTTCGGGCCCGACGACGTGGACAATACCCTGCCGCGGATCGTGAAGGCCGAAGAGGGAGATGTCGTTGGCGGCGGTGTTCGCTTCGAGCTTTTCGACCATGGCGGCGATCGCGGGATCCGCAATCGGCCGGTCGCGCCCGCGGGTCGGAACGTAATGGTCCGCCACGGCAAAGGTGAGCCGCGGCTCGACGACCGCCCGCCCGCGCGCGCGCATCTGGGCAAACGCGTGGAACGAACCTTCGTGCACATAGTGGCGGTCAACCCAGAGTAACGCGGCGCCGTCCTCGCGGCGGGCGATCTCGTGCGCCGACCACAGCTTCTCAATGAGGGTTTGCGGCTTGCTCATACCGGCGATGGTTTTGCTCTCCGTCCCTGCCGCGCTTGTGGGGGACGCTGCAAATATTGTACGCTAAAGAATACCAAGTAAAGCGCCGCTGCCATGACGCCGGCACGGGAGGGAAGCTTGCGCGATTGGCTCGGAGAGGCGAAGGCGAAGCAGGTCTATATGGTGCTGCGCGACCGGATTCTGAGCGGTGCGCTGGCCTTTGGCGTCAAATTGCCGACCGAGAATGAGTTGGCGCAACGTTATGGCGTATCGCGCGTCACGGTGCGGCGCGCGCTCGGCGAACTGGCGCGCGAGCGTCTAATTGAACGGCAGCGCAGTGTTGGTACGCGCGTGATCTACCGGCCGGCACCGGCGCCGATCACGGCCGATATTTCCGGCGTTCTGGCCAATCTCGCGGACATGGGCCGCCGCACCGGCGTCAAGCTCATCGCCTTTGATTACGTGCCGGCGACTGGCTTAGTGGCGCAGGCACTTGCCGCCGGGCCGGATCA
>DATNNI010000179.1:0-4941 GCA_035601915.1 Xanthobacteraceae bacterium | reverse complement strand
ATGCCGACGTAACGCGCCTATCGCTCGCCGATTACCCGCTGCCGCTGATCGACGCCGATTTTCTCGCCGCATCCGGATCGGCTTGGTGACGAGCGGCAGGCCCGACACGACAGCGGCGGCCGGTTGGATCAGCAGCGTTTCCATGAGCCGGCGCAGGCTATAGGCGTCGCCCTGCACCAAAGTTGCCTCGGGATAGCGCGCCTTAAGGATGCGGCAGAAACTTGGATTGAACTCGACCAAAACGAGGCGCGAGGGCGCGACCCCGGCCCGCACCAGGGCCTCCGTCACCGGCCCGGTCCCCGGTCCTAATTCGACCACCGGTCCGTTAGAGTCGGGATCGACATAACTCGCCATGGTGCGCGCAAGAATTTTTCCCGACGGCGTCACCGCCCCGATGGAGAGCGGCCGCTCGATCCAGGAGCGCAGAAAGCGGACCTCGTCGTCGAGCCGGATGCCCCGCTTGCGCTCGAACTGACGGATCTGCTTTTCAATCTTTTTGCCGATGCCGTCGCGCTTTTCCTCGAACAGCCTGATACGGCGCCCGATATTGCGCTCGATTTCGCTTTTCTTGAGCTCGAGCAGCCGCCATTGCCGCTCGATCTCGTTTTCGAATTTGCGCAGGGCGGGAAGCGGCATGACCAATCACGCGCGACGAAATCGCCGCTTTCTAGAAGAACTGGCCGGAGAAACTATAATACCCGGCCGGCAAAGGCCAGTAAGCCAAAGCGACCGGCAAGTCAGGCCGAGGTCGTGCTTTTGCTACCGAAGCCGTCGATGAACTCTTTGACTTTGCCGAAAAATCCCGTCGATTCGGGCTGCGTTTCCGCCGACGACAGCCGGTCGAACTCCGCCAAGAGATCGCGCTGCTTCTTGGTAAGTTTCTGCGGCGTTTCGACCATGACCTGCACATACATGTCGCCGCTCTGGCGCGAACGCAGCACCGGCATGCCTTTGCCTTGCAGGCGCAAGCGCCGGCCGGATTGCGTGCCTTCGGGGACTTTGACGCGGGTCTTGCCGCCGTCGATTGTCGGCACCTCGAAGTCGGCGCCGAGTGCCGCCGCGACCATTGAGATCGGCATCCGGCAATGCAGGTCGGCGCCGTCCCGCTGAAAGAACGGATGGGCGCCGAGCGATAGGAAAATATAGAGATCGCCGGGCGGCCCGCCGCGCAGTCCCGCCTCGCCTTCCCCGGCCAGCCGGATGCGCGTGCCGTCTTCGACGCCCGGCGGGATATTCACCGACAAAGTGCGCTCGCGCGTCACCCGGCCCGATCCGACACAAGACGCGCACGGGCTTTCGATCACTTGGCCCCGGCCCTGACAAGTCAAGCAGGTGCGCTCGAGCGTGAAGAAACCTTGGGCATGACGGACTTTGCCGAAGCCGCTGCAGCTCGGACAGGTCTTGGGCTTGGTGCCCGGCTTGGCGCCCGCGCCGGAGCACGCCTCGCAAACGATCGACGTCGGAATGCGGACTTGCGCCGCCTTGCCGGCAAACGCTTCCTGCAGCGAGATTTCCATGTTGTAGCGCAAATCCGCGCCGCGCTCGCGTCCCGAGCCGCGGCCGCGGCGGCCGCTCATACCGAACAGATCATCGAAGATGTCGGAGAAGGTGGTGGCGAAATCGGCGCCAAAACCGTGCGCCGGACCCATGCCGTTGCCCTGCTCGAACGCGGCATGGCCAAAACGGTCATAGGCCGCGCGCTTGCCGGGATCTTTGAGGATCTCGTAGGCCTCGTTGATTTCCTTGAACCGGTGTTCGGCTTCGGAATTGCCCGGGTTGCGATCGGGATGGTGCTGCATCGCGTGCTTGCGAAAGGAGGACTTGATTTCGCCTTCGCTTGCAGTGCGCTCGATTGAAAGTGTTTCGTAATAGCAGCGTTTCGCCATCACTCCCCACCCAATTCCGCCCAGTCAGTCCCAGTAGTGCAGGGAGAAAGTTGCCAAGTCATTTGCCAAGTCAGAAACGTCCGAAAAAACATGCACCCCCGTTTTGCCTGCGGGGGTGCAATTCTTTCGGATCGCTGCGGCATGGAAACGCCCGGCTGGATTAAGCGGACTTTTTGTTTTTCTTGTCGTCGTCGACTTCGGTAAATTCGGCGTCGACGACGTCATCCTTCTTACTCTCGGTTCCGCCGTCTGAGCCGCCACTACCCGGCTGCTGCTCGGCCGACTGCTTATACATCGCCTCACCAAGCTTCATGGAGGCCTGCGCCAGCGTGTTGGTCTTGGCCGAAATGGCGTCGCCGTCGTTGCCTTTCAGAGCTTCCTTCAGATCGGCCATGGCATTCTCGATCGCCCGCCGCTCCGCCTCGCCCACTTTGGAGCCGTGCTCGGCCAGCGTCTTTTCGGTCGAGTGCACCAAAGCCTCGGCATGATTCTTCGCCTCGACCTGGGCCTTGCGCTTCTTGTCCTCCTCGGCGTGTGTTTCGGCGTCTTTCACCATCTTCTGGATATCGCCCTCGGACAAACCGCCCGACGCCTGGATCCGAATCTGCTGCTCCTTGCCGGTGCCTTTGTCCTTGGCCGAGACGTTGACAATGCCGTTGGCGTCGATGTCGAACGTGACTTCGATCTGCGGCACGCCGCGCGGCGCGGCAGGCAGTCCGATCAGGTCGAACTGACCCAGTATTTTGTTGTCGGCCGCCATCTCGCGTTCGCCCTGGAACACGCGGATGGTCACGGCAGTCTGACCGTCTTCGGCGGTGGAGAACACCTGGCTCTTTTTGGTCGGGATCGTGGTGTTGCGGTCGATCAACCGGGTGAACACGCCGCCCAAAGTCTCGATGCCGAGCGACAGCGGCGTGACGTCGAGCAACAGCACGTCCTTGACGTCGCCTTGCAGCACGCCGGCCTGGATCGCAGCGCCGACGGCGACGACTTCGTCGGGGTTGACGCCCTTGTGCGGCTCCTTGCCGAACAGTTGCTTGACGACTTCCTGAACCTTCGGCATGCGCGTCATGCCGCCGACCAGAACGACCTCGTTGATATCGGCCGCGCTTAACCCCGCGTCCTTGATCGCCTGACGGCACGGCTCAATGGTCTTCTGCACCAGATCGTCCACCAGCGCCTCGAACTTGGCGCGCGTGAGCTTCATGGTCAGGTGCTTTGGACCGGAGGCGTCCGCGGTGATGAACGGCAGATTGATTTCGGTCTGCGTCGTCGACGACAATTCGATCTTGGCCTTTTCCGCCGACTCTTTGAGCCGTTGCAGCGCGAGCTTATCGCGGCGCAGATCGATGCCCTGCTCCTTCTGGAATTCGTCGGCCAGATAATTGACCAGCCGCATGTCGAAATCTTCGCCGCCGAGGAAGGTGTCGCCGTTAGTCGACTTCACCTCGAACACGCCGTCGCCGATTTCGAGAACGGAAACGTCGAACGTGCCGCCGCCGAGGTCGTAGACCGCGATGGTTCCGGTCTTGTTCTTGTCGAGGCCATACGCCAACGCCGCCGCGGTCGGCTCGTTGATGATGCGCAACACTTCAAGGCCGGCGATCTTGCCGGCATCCTTGGTGGCCTGACGCTGGGCGTCATTGAAGTAGGCCGGGACGGTAATGACCGCCTGTTCGACCTTGCTGCCGAGATACGCCTCCGCAGTCTCTTTCATCTTCTGCAGGATGAACGCGGAAATCTGTGAGGGCGAATACGTCTTGCCCTCGATTTCGACCCAGGCGTCGCCATTCGAGGCGCGCACGATCTTGTAAGGAACGAGCTTCTTGTCCTTCTCCACCATCGGGTCGTCATAACGACGGCCGATCAGGCGCTTGACTGCAAAAATTGTCCGCTCGGGATTGGTGACCGCCTGGCGCTTGGCCGGCTGGCCTACGAGCCGCTCGCCGTCGTCCGTAAAAGCAACGATCGACGGGGTCGTGCGCATTCCCTCCGCGTTCTCGATGACCTTCGGCGTCTGCCCTTCCATAACGGCGACGCACGAATTGGTGGTCCCGAGATCAATACCAATGACCTTGGCCATGGTTGTTAATCCTCTCTTGCTCGGCAGGTCGGGCCGGCCCTAACGGCGCCCTTTTCCGACCCCCTTTGGTCTCACAATCGCCGGCGCTATTTGGCCGGCGATTTCCCTTGGCTCATATAGGAGGGCGCTACCGGGCCGCAAGGCAGGCGGCGCCGTGACGTGCTCCATAAACCGCTGCCGATGCTAACAAACCTTGAGCGAGCCCGCGCATGAATCCGAACCCGGACTTGTATCCAGACTTGCCCGGGCTTCGCATCTATCCCGGTTACTTCGATCGCGCCGCGCAGACCGAATTGCTCGATGCGATATACAACGTGTTGGCCGCGGCGCCGTTGTTCACGCCGCGCATGCCGAGATCAGGTCGGCCTTTCAGTGTCCGCATGTCGAATTGCGGATCGCTCGGCTGGACTTCGGACGAGCGCGGCTACCGCTACCAGCCGACGCATCCCGTAACCGGGCGTCCCTGGCCGCCGATGCCGGAGCCCCTCATTGCACTCTGGCGTAACGTCGCCCAATACGCCGACCTGCCCGAGGCTTGCCTCATCAACTTCTACGACCGGACCGCCAAAATGGGACTGCACCAAGACCGCGACGAGGCGGATTTCGCCGCGCCGGTCGTCTCGATTTCGCTTGGCGACGATTGCCTGTTTCGTGTCGGCGGGCGACAACGCCGCAATCCTACCAAATCCGTTCGCTTAAGCTCGGGCGATGTGCTTGTGCTTGGCGGCGACGCGCGCCTTGCTTTCCATGGCGTCGATCGGATCCGTCCCGGCACGTCGAGCTTGCTCGCGGGTGGCGGGCGGATCAATCTGACGCTGCGCCGGGTGACGCGGGAATTCGCTAACTCAATCTCCGCGCAAGCGGAAGCAAAGGCTCGGCACCATGCCTGACAGCAAGTGCAAATCGGCTGCGGCCCTCATCGCGCTGGTCGCGGCCCTGGCGCTTTTCTTGATCGCTGCGCCAGCGCTGGCC
>DATNNI010000178.1:0-37515 GCA_035601915.1 Xanthobacteraceae bacterium | reverse complement strand
TATCAATATGATTTCAATCTGGCCGATATCACGGAAGTCTGGCGGCGCGGGAGTGTCATTGCGTCCTGGCTTCTTGATCTCACCGCCGCGTCGCTGCTTGCTGATCCGGCGCTGAGCAAATTCGCCGGGCGCGTGTCCGATTCCGGCGAGGGCCGCTGGACAATCAGGGCGGCGATCGACGAGGGCGTGCCCGCGCACGTACTTTCGTCCGCGCTGTTCGAACGGTTCAGCTCGCGCGGCAACGCGGATTTTGCCGACAAAGTGCTTTCGGCCATGCGCTACCAGTTCGGGGGCCATATTGAAAAGGCGGCCGAGAAAGATGCCGGCTGACGAATGGAGTTGAGCGCTGTGCAACAGACAAAACCGAAGGCTTTGAGCAGCGACGAACTCGATGAGCTTGCGATCAATACCATTCGCACGCTTTCGATCGATGCGGTTCAGAAGGCGAATTCGGGCCATCCCGGCACGCCTATGGCGCTGGCGCCGCTCGTCTATGTGATCTGGAACGAGGTACTGAACTTCGATCCACAGGACCCGATTTGGCCCAACCGCGATCGCTTCGTGCTGTCGAACGGCCACGCCTGTATGCTGTTGTGGTCTGTGTTGTTTCTCACCGGTACGCGCGCGGTGAACGCGCAATACGAGCGTCTTGGCGCACCGGCGGTCACGCTCGACGACATCAAACATTTTCGCCAGCTCGGCAGCAAAGCGCCGGGGCATCCTGAATATCATTTAACGTCCGGCGTAGAGGCAACGACCGGCCCGCTGGGCCAGGGCATCTCCGACAGCGTCGGCATGGCGATTGCGCGGAAATGGCTTGCCGCGCGCTACAACAAGCCCGGCTTAGATGTCTTCGATTATGATATTTACGCCGTTTGCGGCGACGGCGACTTGATGGAGGGCGTCGGCTCCGAGGCGGCCTCGCTTGCCGGTCATCTCTGCCTCGATAATCTTTGTTGGATTTACGACAACAATCACATCACCATCGATGGCAAGACCCGTATCACCTTCACCGAAGACGTCGCCACGCGCTTTGCCGCCTACCATTGGAACGTGCTGCACGTCACCGATGCCAACGACCTTACGAGCATTGCCGACGCGCTCGCCGCCTTTCGCAAGACCGAAGACCGCCCGACGCTGATTATTCTCGATAGTCACATCGGTTACGGGTCGCCGCACAAGATGGATACCTCCGCAGCGCACGGCGAGCCTTTGGGCGTAGAGGAGGTGCGGCTCGTCAAGCGCGCCTATCACTGGCCGGAAGACGCCCAGTTCCTCGTGCCCGACGGCGTGGTGCAGCGTTTCGCCGACGGCATCGGCCAGCGCGGCGGCAAGGCCCGGGCCGAATGGGAGACAATGTTTGGCGAATACCGCAAACAATTCGCCGACCTCGCGACCGAGATCGACTTGATGGAACGGCGGGAGTTGCCCGCCGGATGGGACCGCAATCTGCCGAGCTTTCCAGCGGACGCGAAGGGCATAGCCGGGCGCGACGCGTCAAGCAAAGTGCTCAACGTTCTCGCCCAAAACATTCCATGGTTTATGGGCGGGTCCGCCGATCTTGCGTCGTCAAATCGTACGGCACTCACGTTCCCGGGCGCCGGCGACTTTGAACCCGGATCGCCAAGCGGCCGCAATCTACATTTCGGCATCCGCGAGCACGCCATGACGGCGATCGTCAACGGACTGTCGCTCTCGAAGCTGCGCGCTTACGGCTCGACATTCCTTGTGTTTACCGACTACGCGCGGCCGGCCATTCGGCTCTCGGCAATCATGGAGCTGCCAACCATTTTGGTGTGCACGCATGACGCCATGGGCGACGGCGAAGACGGACCGACGCATCAGCCGGTCGAGCAGCTTATTGCGCTGCGCGCCATTCCCGGCCTCGTCGTCATTCGTCCGGCGGACGCCAACGAGGTCGTCGAAGCTTACCGGTACATCCTCCAACTTCGCCACCAGCCGGCTTTGCTCGCGCTGTCGCGCCAGGCGCTGCCAACATTCGATCGCGGCAAATACGCATCCGCCGCTGGCGTGGCGCGCGGCGCCTATGTCATGGCGGAGGCGTCCGGCGGATCGCCGGAAATCATTCTCATCGCTTCGGGAAGCGAGGTCGCCTTGGTCGTTCAGGCGCACGACGCGCTTGCGGCGCAAGGGATTCGGTCGCGTGTTGTGTCGATGCCGTCGTGGGACATTTTCGAACAGCAACCCCAGTCATATCGCGACGAGGTCCTGACGCCCGCAATAAAAGCACGCCTCGCGGTCGAGCAGGGCTCGACTCTCGGTTGGGACCGCTATATCGGGCCCGCCGGCCGCGTCATCGGCATGAAGACTTTCGGCGCGTCGGCGCCGCTGAAAGAATTAGACCGCAAGTTCGGTTTCGAACCCGACCGGGTCGTTTCTGTTGCTTTGGAGCTTCTCGGTCGCAATTGACGCGGTGTCTTTGCGACGCGCGAGTATCGAGCTTGGGAGCGGGTAAGAAAACAAGGACATCGATGCTGGATAAATCCGGTAAAAGCGCCCAACCAAAAGCCGCGCAACAAACTGCAAGCGCGGCCCCGGCGCCCCCCTGCGCCATGGTGATCTTCGGCGCAGCGGGCGATCTTACCAAACGTTTGGTGGTTCCGGCCCTCTACAACCTGGCCCAGGCGGGACAGCTCTCAAATCATTTCCAACTCGTCGGTTTCGACCACAACGCCCGCAGCATCGAGCGATGGCGAAAAGACCTCGGCGCCGCGATGGAAGATTTCGTCGGCCAGGGCGGGGAGTTCCACGTCGACGCGATCGACCACTCGGCATGGAGCTGGCTCAGCGAGCGCATGAGCTATGTCCAAGGCGATATCAATGACGCCGGCGCCTACGCGAAACTGCGCGACCATCTGGCCGCGCTGGACAAGTCGGCCGGCACCTCCGGGAATTACCTTTTCTATCTCGCGGTCTCCGACCGCTTCTTCGGCCCGGCGGTCGCCGCGCTAGGCGCCGCCGGTCTCACGACCGAAACCGGGCAACAATGGCGCCGCGTCATTATCGAAAAGCCCTTCGGCCATGACCTCGCTTCGGCCAAAGCCCTCAACGCCGGAATTCTAAAGACGCTGCAAGAGCCTCAGATTTATCGGATCGATCATTTCCTCGGTAAGGAAACGGTCCAAAACATCATGGCGCTGCGCTTTGCCAACGGCTTGTTCGAGCCGCTCTGGAACCGGCAGCAGATCGACCATGTCCAGATCACCGTCGCGGAGACGGTCGGCGTCGAGCACCGTGGCAAGTTCTACGAGAAGACCGGCGCGCTGCGCGACATGGTGCCGAATCATCTATTCCAGCTATTGGCGATGACCGCGATGGAGCCGCCGATCTCTTTTGATGCCGACGCGGTCCGCGCCAAGAAGACTG
Source organism: Xanthobacteraceae bacterium (assembly GCA_035601915.1). Classification (GTDB taxonomy): domain Bacteria; phylum Pseudomonadota; class Alphaproteobacteria; order Rhizobiales; family Xanthobacteraceae; genus BOG-931. The sequence continues at coordinate 34,128 of DATNNI010000178.1, read as the reverse complement.
AAGTGATCCAGGCCATCAAACCCCTCGATGCAGCCAAGGTGCTAAAAGATGTCGTGCGCGGGCAATATGGCGCTGGGCAGGTTTTGGGCAAACAAGTTCAAGCCTATCGGCTGGAACCCGATGTGGCGCCGAATTCGGCGACCGAGACCTATGTTGCCTGCAAACTGAATATCGACAATTGGCGCTGGGCCGGCGTGCCATTCTACTTACGCACCGGCAAATACATGAAACGCCGGTCAACAGAGATCGCGATCCGCTTTCACCAAGCCCCGTATGCCTTGTTCCGCGACACCAATGTGGAGCGAATGAACCCGAACTGGCTGATCCTTCGCATTCAACCTGACGAGGGCATCGCGCTTGAATTCGCAGCAAAGCGTCCCGGCCCGACCGTGACGCTCGACACCGTGAGCATGGATTTCGCTTACAAAACCTATTTCAAGGTCGCTCCCAATACCGGATACGAGACGCTGCTCTACGATTGCATGATCGGCGACGCCACGCTGTTTCAGCGCGCCGACACCGTGGAAGCCGGCTGGAAGGTGGTGCAGCCTATTCTCGATACCTGGGCCGACAATCCGCCCAGGGACTTTCCGAATTATACCGCAGGCAGCGACGGGCCCGCCGCGGCGGATGAATTACTGGCGCGCGACCGCCGCGCATGGCGCTCGCTCGATCACCCAACCGGAAACACCGATGGCCGCAAAGCGTAAGATCGCGTTGGTGCTGGCCGATGTCGACGGCACGCTTGTCACCGAGGACAAGATATTGACCGATCGGGCGCGCAAAGCCGTTAACGCGCTGCGCGACGCCGGTATCCGTTTCGCAATAACCAGCGGCCGGCCGCCACTTGGTATGGCAATGTTGTTCGATCCGCTCGACATCGATACGCCGATTGCCGGCTTTAACGGCGGGCTGTTCGTCAAGCGCGATCTCACTATTCTGGAACAAAAAACAGTGCCGGTTGACGTCGCGCGCGAAGCCATCGAGCTGATGCGGACACGCGGTCTCGATACCTGGGTCTATAGCGGCAACGATTGGCTGATCACCAAGGCCGATGCGCCACATGTCGCCCGCGAGGCTTGGACGGTCAAATTCGAGGCTAAAGTCGTGTCGGACGTTCGCGAGCATCTGCAGGACGTCGCCAAGATTGTTGGCGTCAGCGACGATCTCGACAAGGTGCGAGACTGCGAGGCTGAGGCGCAAGCCGCGTTCGGCCAGCGCGCTACCGCTACCCGGTCGCAACCGTATTATCTCGACGTCACCAACAAGGATGCGAACAAAGGCGCCGTGGTGGAATATCTGTCGCAGCATCTCGGCGTGCCCACGGAAGAAATCGCGACCGTCGGCGACCAAATAAACGACGTGCTGATGTTCAAGCGCTCGGGATTCAGCATCGCCATGGGCAACGCCTCGGACGAGGTCAAGGCGCAAGCCTCGGCCGTTACAGCGTCCTACAATGACGAAGGTTTTGCCAAAGCGATGGAGGCCTTCATCCTGTCTGCGAGGCACTAGGCACATGAGCGGGGCGGTCGGCCGCGTTGAAATATTCCCGGATCCGCCAGCGCTGGCGCATCACGTAGCGGAATGGATGACGCAGGCGGCGCTGGCGGCACGCGGCCCATTCCGCGTCTCGCTCTCCGGCGGCTCGACGCCGAAGACGCTGTACGGTTTGCTCGCCGCCGGTGAATTTAAGGCGCGTTTCCCGTGGTCGCGCGTCTTCTGGTACTGGGGCGATGAACGCTTCGTCCCCTACGATCATCCCGACAGTAACTACCTGATGACCCGCGAAGCCATGCTGTCAAAGGCGCCGGTACCGCCGGAGAACGTTCATCCAATTCCGACCGACGGCACGCCTGAAGACGCGGCGCGGCGCTATGAGCGGACTTTGCAGGATGCCTATGGCGCGGCCACCCTGGACCCGCAGCGTCCCCTGTTTGACATTACCCTGCTCGGGATCGGCGCCGACGGCCACACCGCGTCGCTGCTGCCCGGAGAATCCGTATTGAACGAGCGCAAGCGCTGGGTGGCAGACGTCTCGCATGGCCGCCCCGAGGTTCGCATCACGCTGACCTATCCCGCGATTGACAGCAGCCGGCGGGTCGCGTTCCTCGTAGCGGGCGAAGAAAAGGCCGCAATCTTCAGCGCGATCCGAAGCGGCAACAGCGACGTGCCGGCGGCACGCGTCCGGCCGGTCGGCGAGTTGATTTGGTTCGCCGATCGAGCGGCCGCGGGTGGAGAACAGGCGACCGTGCCCCCGGGACCGCGGGCGCGATGATGTCGGGCACGGCGTCCAGACTCGCGGCCGAGGAGCCGGACCGAAGCAGCCGGAAGTCATCAATCATTATCGCGCCCTCAATTCTCTCCGCCGATTTCGCCCGCTTGGATGAAGAGGTCCGCGCCATCGACAAGGCCGGCGCGGACTGGATTCATGTCGATGTGATGGACGGACATTTCGTTCCGAACATCACCGTTGGTCCGGCGGTGCTGGCGGCGATTCGCCGCGCGACGGCAAAACCGCTCAACGTTCATTTGATGATTGTCGAACCGGAACGCTATCTGGCCGCCTTCGCCGAGGCCGGCGCTGATCATCTCCTGGTGCAGGCCGAACCCGGCTCGACGATCCATCTGCATCGGGTGCTGTCGAACATTCGCGCGCTGGGCAAAAAGGCCGGCGTCGTGCTCGATCCTGCGACGCCGCCGGAGCTCGTCGAGTATGTCGTGCATTTGTGCGACGTCATTCTGGTCATGACCGTCGATCCCGGTTTTGGCGGCCAACGCTTCATTCCTGAAATGCTGCCCAAGATTCGCCGCCTGCGCGCGATGTGCGGCGAGCGCGGCTTACAGCCGGTCATCGAAGTCGACGGCGGCGAGAACGCGACAACGGCCGCACAAGCTGCCGCCGCCGGCGCTAACGCGATTGTTGCCGGTTCGGCAATTTTTGGCGCCAAGGATTACGCCAACGCGATAGCCGAGCTTCGCGCCAAGGCGGCCGCAGCGGCGGTCGCCTCATGAAAACCTCCCCTTCTGCGGCGGCTGCCGATGTCGATGCTCTCAAGCGCGCCGCAGCCGAGGCCGCGGTGCAAATGGTCGAGAATGACATGGTCGTCGGGCTCGGCAGCGGTACGACCGCCGCATTCGCGGTCGAGACGCTGGCGCGGCGTCAACGCGAAGGACTGCGTTTTGTCGGCATTGCCACCTCGGAGCGCACGGCCATGCAGGCGAAGGCAGCCGGAATTGCGCTGACCTCGTTCCGCGCGCACCGGCAAATCGACCTGACTATCGATGGCGCCGACGAGGTCGAGCACGGGACGCTCAATCTGATCAAGGGTGGCGGCGGCGCACTGTTGCGCGAGAAGATCGTCGCGGCCGCGAGCCACCGCCTCGCCATTGTCGTCGACGGCAGCAAGATGGTCGACCGGCTCGGCGCGCGAATGCCGCTCCCGGTGGAAGTGGTCGCCTTCGGCCTGGAGGCGACGCGCGAGTCGCTCGAAGTGCTTGGCGCCAGCGCACGCCTGCGGCATTCATCCGGCGTGCCATTCCTCACTGACGGCGGCAACTGCATTCTCGATTGCGATTTTGGCCGCATCGACGATCCGGCGCGGCTCGAGGAGCGGACCAGGCGCATCGTCGGTGTCGTGGAGAACGGGCTTTTCGTGGGCCGGGCCGATCCGGTTTTCGTTGCCGACGCCGCCGGCGTGCGTCGTCTCGACAGCGCTGGCCGTCATCGCGGAAGTCCGCCAATCCTGGTGGTCATGGGCGTATCGGGCTCCGGCAAATCGACTATCGCCGAAGAACTTTCCGCCCGCCTCGGCTGGCCGTTCGAGGAGGGTGATTCTCTGCATCCGGAGGCGAACATCGCCAAGATGCACGCCGGCATTCCGCTCACAGACGCCGACCGGCTGCCATGGCTTGAACGCGTCGCCGCCTGGATCGATCGGCAGCGCGCCAAAAAGGAGCCGGGAATTATCGCGTGCTCGGCGCTCAAACATGCCTACCGGCAAATCATCATCGGCGACCGGCCGGAAGTCCGGCTGGTCTATTTGCGCGGCGGTCGGGACTTAATCGCCGAGCATCTGGCGGGACGCCACGGTCATTTCATGCCGCCGGAACTACTGCGAAGCCAAATCGACACGCTCGAAGAACCTGACCCGAGTGAAGATCCGCTGACCGTCGATGTGGGTCCGCCTGCCGCGCAGGTCGCCGATGAAATCATCCGGCTGCTCAGTCACTCAGTGACCCTTTCGCAGGGCCCGGCCGCGCACCAAAGCGCGTGAACTTTTTGCCGCTTGGCGGGTTATTTCGGCGATGGGCAAACAATCCTCGGCAAATGTGGCAGCACCGGCGCTTGCGCATGGCGCCGCGCGCCTTCCGGCAGTGGAAGTCGCGGATTACAACGTCGAATTAAAGGACGATGAGGGCTTCATCGGCGATCGCGCCAGCAAGGGCGCATTCCGCAAGTTTATTGAAAATTGGCGAAAGCCGTTGCGCGACCTCAATCATGACCCGTTCGGCGACGAGCCATCGAGCAAGATCGCGAAGAAAAAGCTCGACCAACTGTTCGCCAGCGGCGATCCTGAAACTGCCGGTATTATTCAAAGCGCCATCGAATCGTTCGCGCAAGAGCTCGCCGTGGTGCTGCGGCGCTTTCTCAAGCTCAAGGGCTGGAAGGACGCGTCGCGCATAGTGATCGGCGGCGGTTTCGCCGGCAGTCGTGTCGGCGAGCTTGCCATCGGCCGCACGTCGGTGTTGTTGAAGGCCGACAAAATCGATACCGAGATTTGCATCATCCGCAACGATCCCGACGAGGCCGGACTTCTCGGCGCCGCACAGCTCGCGCCGGCATGGATGTTCGAGGCGCATGACGCCATCCTTGCCATTGATATCGGCGGCACCAATATCCGCGCCGGCGTGGTGCAACTTAACCTGCGCAACGCCTCGGATTTGTCGAAGGCTAAGGTGTGGAAGTTCGAGCTGTGGCGTCATGGCGACGAAAAGCTCAACCGCGAGGAAGCAGTCGAAGGTTTAATCAGTATGCTGCGACGTCTGATCAATCGCGCCAAAAAAGAAGAGTTACGCCTCGCGCCGTTCATCGGCATCGGCTGTCCGGGCAAAATCGACGCCGACGGCTCGATCGAAGCCGGCGCTCAGAACTTGCCGGGCAACTGGGAAAGCAGCCGCTTCAATCTCCCGAAAGTGTTGTTTGAGGCGATCCCTCGCATCGGCGACCATGAGACCGCGATCGTGATGCATAACGACGCGGTGGTGCAGGGCTTGAGCGAAGTCCCGCGCATGGACGATGTCGAAAGCTGGGCGACCTTCACCATCGGCACCGGCCTCGGCAACGCGCTGTTCGTCAACCGCAAGCAATAAACTGTGCAGTCCTGCCCGGCGCGGCCGTGCTGGTCGCATCTTAGCCGCCTTGCAGCGATGTCAGGCGACATTTAATCTTCCCCGGCCGCTCCGGGGAATGATGTGCGACTTGCCCTTGCGCTCATATTGGCCTGCGCCCCCATAACGGGCGTTAATTCCGCCAAAGCGCAAATCTCAGACGGCATTGTCAGAATCGGCGTACTGAACGATCAATCGGGGCTCTACGCGGATTTGGGCGGCCCGGGCTCGGTGGTCGCCGCAAAAATGGCCGTTGAGGACGCCGGCAATTCGGTCCTCGGCACACCGGTCGATGTCATTTTCGCCGATCACCAAAACAAAGCCGACATCGGCGCCGCGATTGCGCGGCAGTGGTTCGACGCCGAAAGAGTGGACCTCGCCATCGGCTTCGACAATTCCGCGGTGGCGCTCGCGGTCGAGCAGCTTGCCGCCCAACGTAACCGCCTCGCCATCGCCGGCGCCGTCGGCAGCACAGCCTTTACCGGCAAGTCCTGCACGCCGACCGAAGCGTCGTGGATTTACGACAGCTATGCGCTGACGACGAGTCTCGCCCGCTCGGTCGTGGCGGAAGGCCGCGACAGCTGGTTCTTTCTTACTGTCGATTATGCGTTCGGCCATTCCCTGGAAGCCGACGCCACCAGCGCGGTGCGCGCCGCCGGCGGCCAAGTGCTGGGCGGTGTCCGCCACCCGCTCAACACGTCCGACTTCAGTTCGTATCTCTTGCAAGCGCAGGCCTCCGGCGCCAAGGTCGTGGCACTCGCCAACGGCGGCGGTGACATGATCAACGCCACCAAACAAGCCAACGAATTCGGCCTTACGCGCGGCGGCCAGAGCATTGTCTCGCTGCTCGTCTTCATTACCGACATTCACAGCATCGGGCTGAAGAACGCGCAGGGCCTAAAATTCGTTACCGGGTTTTATTGGGACCGGGATGCGGACACCCGCGCCTGGTCGAAGCGCTTCTTTGCCCGGCACGGCGCCATGCCGACGCAGGCGCAAGCGGCCGTCTATTCCGCTGTCCGCCATTACCTCGGCGCTGTCGCCGGCGCCGGCACCGATGAAGCCAAGGCCGTGATGGCGAAGATGCGCGAAACGCCGGTCAACGACTTCTTCGCCAAGAACGGACGCCTGCGCGAAGACGGCCGTCTCCTCCACGACATGTATTTCGCGCAAGTCAAAACGCCGGAAGAATCGAAGGAGCCGTGGGATTACTACAAAATCCTCGGCGCGATTCCCGCCGATCGGGCCTTCCGCTCACTTGCGGACAGCGGCTGCCCGCTTAAACGTTGATGGTCATTGCCCCGGCAATCCATTTTCTCGGACTCTAAAAGATGGATCACCGGGTCACGGCGCGTTCGCGCCGGCCCGGTGATGACGCCGTGGCCCTACCCCGCATCCGTCGAGTGGATGCGGCGCTCTTCGCGTTCTCCGCGCAGCCGCCTCGCGACGAGCTTGTTAAGCGCGGCGAGATAAGCCTTCGCCGAAGCGACGAGCGTATCCGGGTCGGCGCCCTTGGCGGTGACGCTGCGGCCGTTCTCCGACAAGCGCACCGAGACCTCGGCCTGGGCGTCGGTGCCCTCGGTCACCGCGTGCACCTGATAAAGCTCGAGCTTGGCCTCGTGCGGCACCATCGCCTTGATGCAGTTGAAGGTGGCATCGACCGGACCATTGCCGTCGCGCTCCTCGATCATTGAGCGGCCGTCGATATCGAGCTTCATGGTGGCGCGCTGCGGGCCGCGCGTGCCGGCCATGACCGAGAGCGAGACGAGCTTGATGTGGTCCTGTGCGGTCGCGATCTCCTCGTCGACCAAGGCTTCGAGATCCTCGTCGTAGACGTGCTTCTTCCGATCGGCGAGCGCCTTGAAGCGCACGAAGGCGTCTTCGAGCTGGTTGCCGGCGAGATGATAGCCGAGCTCTTCGAGCTTATGAACGAAGGCATGCCGCCCCGAATGCTTGCCCATGACCAGCGAGGTCTGCTTCACCCCGACATCCTCCGGCATCATGATCTCGTAGGTTTGGGTGTGCTTGAGCATGCCGTCCTGGTGTATGCCGCTCTCGTGGGCGAAGGCGTTTCGTCCGACGATCGCCTTGTTGTACTGCACCGGGAACGAGGTTACGGCAGATACGAGCTTTGACGCCCGCGTCAGCATCTTGGCGTTGATGGCGCTCCAATAGGGCATGACGTCGTTGCGCACCCGCATTGCCATCACGACTTCTTCCAGCGAGGCGTTGCCGGCGCGTTCGCCGATGCCGTTGATGGTGCATTCGATCTGCCGGGCGCCGGCGCGCACGCCGGCGAGCGAATTGGCCACCGCCATGCCGAGATCGTCGTGGCAATGCACGGAGAACCGCGCCTGGTCGGAATTGGGCACGCGCTCGCGCACCATCTTGAAGAGCGCGAAATATTCTTCCGGCACCGAATAGCCGACGGTGTCGGGAATATTAATGGTGGTGGCTCCAGCTTTGATCGCCGCTTCGACGCAGCGGCAGAGGAAGTCGTGCTCGGTGCGGGTGCCGTCCTCGCTCGACCATTCGACGTCGTCGGTGTAGCGGCGCGCCCGCGTCACCTGGGCGATCACCATCTCGTAGACCTGGTGCGGCTCTTTCTGCAGTTTGTACTTCATGTGCACTGGAGAGGTGGACAAGAAAGTATGAATCCGCCGCCGCGCCGCCGGCTTGATGGCTTCGGCGCAACGATCGATGTCGCCGAAGGCGGCGCGGGCCAGCCCGCAGACGACGGCGTTCTTGGTGCGCTTGGCGATTTCATTGACGGCGGCGAAGTCGCCTTCCGAGGCGACGGGAAAGCCGGCCTCGATGATGTCGACGCCCATTTCGTCGAGCAGCCCGGCGACTTCGAGCTTTTCCTCGTGCGTCATGGTGGCGCCGGGACATTGTTCGCCATCACGCAACGTGGTGTCGAAAATAACGACGCGGTCCTTTTCGGACTGGGTTTGAGCGGTCATGATGTTTCTGCTTCCTTTTCGTCTGCGCCGCCGGGCGAGATATCCGACCCCGGGACGCTCTGGGTTCCCTGGCTTAAGCCTTCCCCTGAGTGCCCAGGCGCAAACGCCCAGCCGGCCCTCAGGGGGCGATAAGGAGCAGAAGCCCGCCAAGAATGAGGGTGGCGCCCGGCCCGGCCGCAGCGGCCGTCCGGTTGATCGCGCCAATCTGGTGGCTTTTCGCCATCATCAGCCCTCGGTCCAAATCTCAGTCAAGATCGCGGAATGCGGTGAATTCCACGTTAATCCATATTGGACCGCGCTCTTGTAACGGATCGGCCCGCCGCGACGCAAGGCCCCGGCCGCACAGATAGTGCTACAATAAAAGAAGCGACATGGAGGCTGACCTATGATTGTCGAGTACGTCCAGTTCAAATATCCGGCCGGCTGGACCCGCGAGCAAATACTGGAAGACGCGCGCCCGACGGCGGTGAAGTGGCGGGTCAACAAGGAACTGATCCGCAAGCACTATATCGCCGGCGAAAACGGCACCGGCGGCGCCTTTTACATCTGGCCGTCCAAGGAGGCGGCACAACGCGGGCACGACGCGGCCTGGCGTGCCAATATCGAAAAACGCACCGGCTCGACGCCCGTCATCACCTATTTCGATTTGCTGATGATCGTCGACAACGAAGCCGGCACTACGACGGAATTTCCGCCGACCGTTTCCGCCGAGGCGGCGGAATAGCCCATTCCACGAGACAATCCGTTTCCATTGCCCTTCGGCACGGCCGCATCTATACGAGATGGCCCTTTAATCCTTTATCCCATTCATATTCATCCGGGAGCGCATCAATGAAACTTTACATCTGGCCAGGCGCCTGTTCTCAGGCGCCGCACATCGTCTCGCGCGAGGTGGGCATCAATCTCGACATCGCGCCCCTTGATCGCACCGAGCGCCGCGCTCCCGACGGCACCTTGCTGTCGACGATCAATCCCAAAAATCAGGTGCCGGCGCTGGTTCTGGACGACGGGCAAGTACTGACTGAGGTCGGAGTCATCAGCCAGTATCTCGCCGATCGCAAGCCGGGCAACGATGTATTGCCGCCGTCCGGAACGATGGACCGGTATCGCGTGATGGAATGGCTCAGCTTCGTGTCATCCGAGTTGCACAAGAGCTTCGCGCCGCTGTTTCGGCCGAACACGCCGGATGATTATAAGACAATCTCCAAAGCCAATCTCGCCCAGCGTTTCGACTGGCTGGAAAAAGTGCTGGACGGCAAACAATATCTGACCGGTGACAAGTTCACGGCCGCCGATGCTTATCTGTTTGTGGTCTCGCGCTGGTCGCCGCGCGTGGGCATCGATCTGGCCAAGTGGCCTAACCTTACGGCTTTCATTGCGCGGGTGGCTGCTCGGCCAAAAGTGCAGGAGGCCCTCAAGGCCGAGGGCCTGTAGTAATCGCGGCTAATTGCATTTAGTTAGCGTCGCCGTGGCGCGCCGCTCGCCGGCGGCGCCATGTTTATGACGTTTCGCTCCGCTCATTCGATTCCGTAATGCCGATGGCAAGCGGCGCAAATTTCGTCGAGCCGGTCGCTGATCGCGGAAATCGTTTTTAGATCGTGGGCCTCGGCGGCCATATAAGCCTTGGCCGCGGCGTCGCCCAGTTTTTTCGCGTAGGCGTTCCATTGCGGATCGAGTGCGCGCTGCGGAATCATCAGGGCGTTCGCCGCTTCGGCGAGCGTCGCCGCGCCGCTCACGATCTCTTCCCAATCGGCGTCCGATTTTGGCGACAGATCGCGCTCGCCTTTGGGATCGATTACCACGGCATTGACACCCCAAACAATCTTTGCCGCCGGCGTCAGCACATGCTCCATGAAGGTTTTCATGTCGACTTGGGGCTGAAACGGCGGCATGTGCGCGACTTCTTCGCCCAGCAATGGCCGTAGAGTCGCGGCGGCAACGATCGCGGTGGCAAACGCGATGGGTAAAAGGCGGCCGGTCATCTCATCCGGCCTCCATGGTGAACCCGATCCAGCGCCCGCAAGCGACAACCGCGATCCAGAGCAACATCGAGATGCCGCCGGCAAGCCGCGCAGAGATCGGGAGCCGCGCTTGCGCGTCCCAGCGCGGCTGATTCCCCGCGCTGATGAAGTGAAACACCAGCATGTTCAGTCCGGCGGCGGCGATCAGACAAAGCTTGGCGACAAAATAGTCGTTGCCGAGATATTTGGTCGCGTTGGAGATGAACATCAGGAAACCGGATGCCGCCGCAACCACGAACGCGCCCCATGTGAGCGGCAAAATACCGCGCGTGATGGCGCTCACCGGACGCTTCACCGAGGCGATCCCGAGGAGCCTGAGATCCACCGCCATGATCGAGCCGACGACAAGACAGATCGCCAGCACGTGCACGGATTCGATCGACGGAAACAGCACATCGTTCTCGCGGATGGCGTCGGCGAGGCTACTGTCCTCGAAGAAAGCGACGAGGTCGCTGAAGCCTTGCATCATCCGACCTGCGTATAGGCGATCCAGCGGCCGGCAAAGATGATAGAGCACCAGGCCAGGATGGAGAGTGTCGCCGCGAAACGCCCCGCGATGCGCCGGCCGCGATCCTTCTCCCAGAATTCGGGGACGGCTGACAGCGACCATTGCAGGATGACCGTAAGCACAAGCGCGAAGGCGAGCAGCGCCATCTTCAGATAGAAGGCGCTGTTCAACAGCGATCGCCGCGGCTCGCCGATAATGAGGAAGCTTCCGGTAAGTAGGAGGACCAGCACCGTAGGCCATATTACCGGCAGAAACCGCCGTGCCACGTTGCGGAGCGCAACGTCACGCTCCAGCACGCCCCATAGGCGCAGGTCGACGATGACCGCTGAGAAGAACAGGACGGCGATGCCGAGAATATGAATCGTCTGCAGCGCCGGAATGATCCAGCCGGCAGTCTGAATCGCGTGGCTCAGCGAGGTCGACCCGAGCCACTTAGCAAAGTCGCCGACGATGGCGCCTGTCATAACGTCACTGTTCGGTGGGCGAAAAGCTGAAACTCAATTCCTTGCCGTCCGGCAGGGTCACTTTCATCAAAAAGCCGCCTGGCCTGCCGTCGCGCAGCGGGGCGTAATGGAATACCGCGTGATCTCCCGGCTGCAGCGAATGCTTGGTCCAGCCGGAGCGAGTCAAAACTCCGGGACTGGAAACTTCGAACACCAAGGTCTCTGCCGGCTTACCGTCCTTTGCATCGGACTCAATGACGAAGGTGATATGCGGGTTGGTCCAGTTCACCGTTTTGACGCTGCCTTCCAGCGTCTGCGGATGGTCCATATCGTAGGCAGCGCCGGAGTGATGCGCGGACGCCGCACGGCCCAGAGCAAACGTCAACGCGGCCGCGATGAAAACGATTTTTTGCAACACCTTTGCTTTCCTCATTTCGCGGTCCGGACCGATCCGTCCGGGTTTTGCGGATGCGATACGAATATGTCGTCGCCGAATTGATCTTTCTCGGGGACGAGGTCCTCCTGTTCGCACTCGCCTTCGGTGATCTCGTAGTGCCGATCCGGATACCGCCGGAAAATACGCTTGGTCTTCCAGGGTCCGGTCAATACTTTCGGCGCTGTGATTTCCAGATCGTCGTGCAGGACGTTCGCGGCGGCAAGGTGGAATTGCTCGACAATATGCATGTTTCCATTGTTAGGAACGCCGACCGCTTCGCTGATCGCAAGGTAGGCCTGGGGTGCTACGGCGGTGGTGTCGACGACCAGGACGTCGCCCTCCCAATGACCAATTGAGTGTCCGTGCAGCGTCAGATCAGGGTCTTCGGGGTGCGGACGACCGTCCGTGTAGATCCGCCGCATGCGGTTGCCGTCGACCTCTCCAAGCAGCGTGATGCGGCCGCGCGTGGTCAGCCATTCGAACGCATTGTGGGTGATCAACATCCAGCTCGGCATGCCGTGCGGCAAACAATGGCTGAGCACGAGAAACGGCCGGCCCGCTTTTTCCTCGGCGGCCAAATGCGCAATTTGCAGCTGCACCGCCGGCGTCCACGGCGGCACGTTTTCCTTCTCCTGTCGCTTTTGATCCTGGACGTCCGGAAGCCACACGCCGTCCAAGTCGGGAGGAGCGGCCCAAGCCCGAGAGAGAACGGACATCGCAACAATCAAGGCGCCCGAAACAAGAAATGCCGTCGATGCTTTCACAGTAAACTTCACGCGCCGGGCCATCGGTTTGGTGCAGGTTGCGATTCTAGTGTGATCGGCTTGCCGTGTGAAGCTGCCTCTGGTGCGCGGCACTGACCAACGGCAGGCGTTAAGAGTCTTTGCTCTGCTTGACTTTAGGCGGCGCCTCCGCGCGCAGCTCCTTCTCCACCGCTTTCAGCTCTTTCAGCGCTGCGCCCGTGATCTTGGGGTATTGGAGCTTGAGGCCTTGAAGCGCCTCAACGATCGCCTCGGCGACGACGAGCCACGCGACATGCTTGTGATCAGCAGGAACGACGTACCACGGCGCATATTCGGTCGTGCTCGCGCGGATCATCTCCTCATACGCCGCCATATAGCGGTCCCAGCGCCCGCGCTCTTTGATATCGTTCATGGAAAACTTCCAGCGCTTCGCCGGTTCGTCGATCCGCGCCAGAAACCGCTTGCGCTGCTCTTCCTTGGAAATGCGCAAATGGAATTTCAGCACCAAGGTACCGCTGCGGGTGAGATGCCGCTCGAACGCCCGAATCTCCTTGAAACGGTGCTTCCAGATGTCCGGCCCAGCCGTGCCCGGCGGCAGCTTCTGGCGCTGCAGCAGCTCGGGATGGACGCGCACCACCAGCACTTCCTCGTAATATGACCGATTGAATATGCCGATGCTGCCACGGGCCGGCAGACGCTGCGCCGCCCGCCACAAAAAGTCGTGCGCAAGCTCCTCCGTGCTCGGCTCCTTGAAGCCATGAACTTCGCAGCCTTGCGGATTTACTCCCGACATAACGTGTTTGATGGCGCTGTCCTTGCCCGCGGCATCCATCCCCTGAAAGACGATAAGTACGCTCCACCGCCCGTTCGCGTAGAGCCGTTGCTGCAGCTTCTCCAGCCTGGCAATGCCGTCCGCGAGCATATCCTTGACTTCGGCGGCATCCGGCGAGATGCCAAAGCATTCGTCAGGATTGTGCCGCGCAAGCCGGAAGTGCCGCGGCTTATCGATCCGGCAGTGCCGGAGAATTTTTTCTATCTTCATTGCCTGCCTCCGCGGACACGACTTGAGTGATGATTATCCGCTCCAAATGCTTTCGAGAAAGGTAATGACGAATCCGGGGATTTGCGCCGTCAGATCACCGCGATCCCGTACGATGCGGATATCGGAGAGTTCCGGGTGCGCGCCCGAGGCGAGGTAACGCATCACGCGCGCGCGAAGGTCCTGCGCCTGCTCGGCTGAGGCAAAGCTTTTGATGAGCGCGATAAAATTCTGCTCGCGCACCAAGCTCCAACCCGGCCACGCCGAAAGCTTGGTGATGTCAATGCCGGTCTCTTCGAAAAGCTCGCGGGCGGCGCTGCCGCCGAGGTCGAGCATGCCGTCGGTGACGTCCTTCGGATCCGGCGTCCCGCAAGGAAAGTAGAGGAACCCCGCTGAAGCCGTGTGATCGGCCATCTCTCCAAGCAGATAACCGCCGTCAGCGCCGCGCACGGCCGCCATCGCGAAAACATTGAAAACGTCACGGTCGGGGAAGTCCCAGTCGCGCCAGGCCACAAAGCTCGCGAAGTCGGTCTCGAAACTCGAGCCGCTCAGCAAGCCGTTTTCAATCCGGTAGTCCCTGAGCAGCAGCACGCGACCGTTCCACAGCGCCGGCTGCCGCTCCTGCCGTGCGGCAAAGTGGGCCTCGATCTCGGCACGCCGTTTGACGGCAAACTCCCATTGCCACGGCGCGACGGTAATCTCCACGCGTTCGACCGGAACGATCTCGAGGGCTGCGGCGCCTGACATGCGACGGTCTTAAGCATCGGACCGTTTGCTGTCACCAGCGATGAAGAGATTCAACGAATGAACCGATAAACGCCGGCAGCTTTAGTTCTTCAACGGGTTGGCGAACAAGCCGACAAGGCCGGCCGCAAATCCCTTGGCATGAACGGGTGGCCCGCCGTTTGGCGCCAATTTCTGGACGACTTCATCGTGCGTCAGCCCGGGCGGCAACTCTTGCGGATCGAAATCGGTCGCGACGAGGACGAACGTGTAATGGTGCGGCATGGTGTTCGGCGGCGTGCACGGCCCGGAATAGAACCCGACGCCCTGCGTACTCTTGCCGCCGACATATTTGTCCGACGGCTTGCTGACCTCGCCTTCGGCAAATCCCGTCACCGAGGTTGGAATGCCGTAGGCGACCCAATGAAAAACGCCGGCGCCGGCGCGGCCCTCGGGATCGGTCATGAAAAACACGAAGCTCTTGGCGCCCTCCGGCACGTTGGTCCAGGAGAATTGCGGCGACACGTTATCGCCGACGCAATTCGGGTTGTTGTGACTGTTGGCGGCGTTATTGGCGACATTCTTCGGCATGAATTTGCCGTCCTGGAATGTCGTCGAGCTCAGCGTGAAAATGTCGGCGGCGCTGGCCGCCGGGGCCGCCACCGGAAGGATCGATAGCGCGATAGCTGCGGCGAACAAGAGACGCTTGGCCGTCATCGTAATCTCCCAGATCAGCGGGCCGGCAGTTTCTGCCAGGCGCGGCTTGCGATCAAGCGGACGTACGGGTGTATCGGCCCGGCACCGTTTTGTTCGGCGGCGGACAAAGAAAAACCGGAACCCGGCAGGCCGGGTTCCGGCGACATTCGTGCACCGTTTTGACGCCCGCGTGAACTACGCCAGCTGATTCCCAATCGGCAGGCGGCGGATGCGCTTGCCGGTCGCAGCGAAGATGGCGTTGCAAAGCGCCGGAGTGAATGGCGGCACGCCCGGCTCGCCGACGCCGCTCGCCGGAACGTCGATGCCATTCTCCACGATGTGCGTGTTCGTCACCGTTGGCGCTTCGTCGTGCCTGACGACCTGATAGTCGTTGAAGTTGCTCTGCTCGACGCGCCCGTTCTTGAGCGTGATCTCGCCGTATTTGGCGAGCGACAGCCCCATTACCGCAGCGCCTTCAATCTGCGAGCGGATGCGTTCGGGATTGACGTAGAAACCGCAATCGATCGCCGTGTCGACGCGCGGCACCGAGAGGTTGCCCTTGTTGTCCACCGCGACCTCGACGACGGTGGCGATATAGCTGACGAAGCTGCGATGCGCGGCGATGCCGAGACCGTGGCCGGCCGGCAGTTTGCGCCCCCAACCCGCCTTCTCGGCGACGAGCTCGGTGATCCGGCGCAACCGTCCGGTGTCAACGGGATAGGTGTCGTACGGTTCACCGTAGTCCCACCATTCGGTCGTCGCCTTCTTCGGCGCGTCGACGATGCGTGCCGGACCGATCAGTTCGAGCAGCATGTCCTTGGGATCACGGCCGAGCTGGTGCGCGATCTCGGCAACGAACGACTGGATCGCCCAAGCATGCGCCACGTTGTTGACCGAGCGGAACCAGCCCACCCGCACGTGCGATTGGGCCTCGCCGCTTTCCAGACGGATGTTCGGCACGTTGAACGGCGTGTCGACAAAGCCCATTCCGAGCTCAATGAAGCCCGGCAATTTATTGTCGGGCACGAAGTTTGCGAACAGGCTCGGAGCCGCGCTGCGATGCCGCCAGGCAACCACTTTGTTGTCCTTGTCGAGGCCGGCTTCGAGACGCTCCGCCGTCACGGTGTGATAGAAACCGTGCTGGATGTCATCCTCGCGGGTCCACACCACCTTGACCGGCGCGCCGTCGGTCGCTTTCGACAGCACCGCCGCCTCCAGCGCGAAGTCCCATTTCGACTTGCGGCCGAAGCCGCCGCCGAGCAACAACTCGTGCAACACCACGTTTTTGGGGTCGAGACCGAGTCGCTTGGCGATATCGTCACGGGCGCCACCGGGACTCTGGGTCGAAGTCCAGACTTCGAGCTTGCCATCGGCCATCCGTGCGGTGGCCACGGGCGGCTCCATGGTGGCGTGTGCGATGTGCGGCGAATAATACTCGGCCGTAATCACCTTGGCGGCCGATTTGAGCGCCCCATCGGCGTCGCCTTCGTTGCGTTCCATTCGTCCGGGCTTACGGACGTTTTCTTCGAGCAACGCTTTATAGGAGACCGAATCAAACGATGCGTTCGGTCCGTCGTCCCAAGTGATCTTCAGCGCCTCGCGGCCCTTCATTGCGGCCCAGGTGTTTTTGGCGATCACCGCAATTCCACCAAGCGGCGCAAACGCCGCCGGCGGCGGCGAGCCGTCAATAGCGACGACCTTGACCACACCAGGCACCTTCATGGCGGCGCTGGCGTCATAGGACGCAACCTTGCCTAGGAACACCGGCGGCCGGGCGACGACGGCATAAAGCGTCCCAGGCAATCGCACATCCTGGCCGTAGATCGCCTTGCCTGTCGTGATGTCGAACAGATCGACGATTGTTATGTTGCCCTTGCCGATATAGCGGAAGGCGCTCGGGTCCTTCAGATGCAAGGTTTCGGGCGCAGGTACCGGTTCGGCGGCCGCATCGGCTGCGAGCTCGCCATAGCCAAGCTTCTTGCCGCTCGGCGTGTGCACGACCTCGTGGAATTTCGCCACGACCTCATTGGCATTGACGCCCCAGCGTTTCGCGGCGGCGTTTTCCAGCATCTTGCGTGCTCCGGCGCCGACTTGACGCATCGGCTGGATGAAGTGGCGCACGCTGCGCGAACCATCGGTATCCTGGTTGCCGTAGGTCTCCTCATCGCCTGGAGATTGGACGACGCGCACGCGCGACCAGTCAGCGTCCAGTTCATCGGCGACGATCATCGGTAGCGAGGTGCGCGCAGCGCCATTTCCCATCTCGGCGCGGCTCGCCACAATGCTCACGATGCCGTCCTTGTCGATGGAAACAAAAATGTGCGGGTTGGTTACCACTCCGTGCGGCATCTTGTCGGCGCCGGTGGCATAAGCCTTGGCGGCGCGCACTGCCGGAAACTGGGCTGCCAACACGAACACGCCGGCACCGGCGACACTTTTGAGCATGCCGCGGCGGCTGACATTGGCGATAACAACGTTTTGCTGATTGCGCTGATAAGTCATGTCAGGCCCCCTTTGAAGCGGCGCGAACGGCAGTATGGATGCGCTGATAGCAACCGCAGCGGCAGATGTTGCCGTACATGGCGTCGTCGATCTGCTTGTCGGTCGGCGCAGGAGTTTTCGCCAACAAGGCGGCCGCCTGCATGATCTGGCCGGCCTGGCAATAGCCGCACTGCGGCACACTGACGTTTCGCCAAGCGACTTGGACCGGATGTTCGCCTTTGGGGTCGAGGCCTTCGATGGTGACCACCGATTTGCCTGCTACGTCCGACATGGCAATTCCGCAAGAGCGGATCGCGTCGCCGTCGAGATGAACCGTGCAGGCTCCACAGAGCGCGACGCCGCAACCGAATTTCGTTCCAGTCAGGCCGAGCTCGTCGCGCAAGTACCACAAGAGCGGCATCGACGAATCGCCGTCGAATGTATGCTCTTGCCCGTTCACACGAACATTGACCATCGTTCCCTCCGGTGGCGGTAGTTTTAGGTCGCGCGCTGCCGCCCTCAGCTCACGACGTTGCCGGCTTCGGCGGCTGCCGCTGCTGACCACCATATTGCGGTCGCTTCGGTCAGCCTTTTTTGATGCTGCGAGTTGACGGCGCCTTTGTTGGCCTTGCGAAGAGCGACGCGGCGCCTGCGTCAGAATGTGATGCTAATGACATCGCGATTCTTAGCAAGACAAATTCTAAACTGAGAAAAGTCTCGCGAGTGCCGCGTAACGAGAGCGCGGAAAAAAACTCGGCGCGGTTTTGAAAATTTGGCAAAAACGATGGCTTTTACGCTTCTTCGCGTTCGGGTTTTAATTCAAACTCGCCAAAACTCGTCGATTTCGCGGAGTACATGGCGAAAATGCGGCGTCACAGATTTTTGATAAGAACCAATTTCGCCGCCGCACTGTGCAGCGCACAATCCGGCGTCAATCGCTTTCTGGCAAACCTACGAAGATCAGCACGCCAATAATCACCATTGTCAGCCTGAACGCCGCCTCCTGCCCGTTCCACGTTTGCGATTGCCACATCGCAAAGTATTCGCCGGCTACCACCAAAAAACCGAAGAACCAAAGACCAAAGCCGGCCAACAGCCCGGCGACGGCCCAGGTCTTGGCGCGGTTGAAGATGGCGGCGGGCGCGCGAAGGCGAACAAGCAACGCCAAAGCCCCGATGGCCAAAAGCGCGCTTGTCAGCCATTCCCAGGCGATGATGAGAGCATACACCTTCGACCACACGCGCTCGTTCGTGATCGCGCGATGGATCAGCGCATTGCCAGGGAACGTCGTGTCCATGCTCAGCACATGGCGCACGAATTGGTAATTCGAGCCGTAGTCGATGATGTTGTCGTAAGCGACGATACAGGCGTAGAACGCGAGCGCACCGACTAACAGAATCTTGGCGATGCGCAGGCTCATCATGCGGACGTTAAGTGCCGTGGATCAATTCCTGCTCTTATCGACCAGAGCGCGTTCTTTGATCCACGGCATCATGGCCCGCAATTTGGCGCCGACCTGCTCGATCGGGTGGGCGGCCGATTCCGCGCGCATCGCCTTGAACGAAGTCTGGTTGACCTTGTTCTCCAGCATCCAGTCCTTGACGAATTTGCCGGACTGAATGTCGGCGAGGATGCTCTTCATTTCCGCCCGGGTTCTTGCGTCGACCACGCGCGGACCGGAGACGTATTCGCCGTATTCGGCGGTGTTGGACACCGAATAGTTCATGTTGGCGATGCCGCCCTCGTAAATGAGGTCGACAATCAGCTTCACCTCGTGCACGCACTCGAAATAGGCCATTTCCGGCGCATAGCCCGCCGCGACCAAGGTCTCGTAGCCGGCCTTCATCAGTTCGACCAACCCGCCGCACAACACCGATTGCTCGCCGAACAGATCCGTCTCGCACTCCTCGCGGAACGTCGTCTCGATGATGCCGGCACGGCCACCGCCGATCGCCGCGCCATATGACAAGCCGAGATCATGAGCATTGCCGGACGAATCCTTATGGATCGCGAGCAAACACGGCACGCCGGCGCCGCGTTGATACTCCGAGCGCACGGTGTGGCCGGGCCCCTTCGGCGCGATCATCATGACGTCGAGATCGGCGCGCGGCTCGATCAGGTTGAAGTGGATGTTGAGCCCGTGGGCGAACATCAACGCCGCGCCGTCTTTCATGTTGGCGTGCAGCTGGCCGTTATAGATGTCGGCCTGCAGCTCGTCGGGCGTCAGCATCATCATCACGTCGGCCCATTTGGCGGCCTCGGCGACTTCCATGACCTTGAGCTTCTCGCTTTCCGCCTTCTTCACGCCTTGCGAACCCTTGCGCAATGCGACCGCGACATTTTTGACGCCCGAGTCGCGCAGATTGAGCGCGTGAGCATGGCCCTGGCTGCCGTAGCCGATGATGGCGACCTTCTTGCCCTTGATCAGATTCAAATCGGCGTCGCGATCGTAATAAACGCGCATAGTGCTTTACCCCTGCCTAGACCCTTGGCCGTTCTTGCCCGGTGCTTCTAATTTCTATGCGCGGCTTGGACAAGCCCGGAACGCACGGCACGGCGCTTTAACGGCGGCTTGCCTCTCGCGACGCAATTGCCGTCGAATTGCTCGCGGGCGCGCGCGATCTTTGCCTGGTTGCGAATCGCCCAGGCGCCGAGCGTCGCTACCGGGTCGAGCAGGTCGCGTCCGAGCGGCGTGAGCGCGTAATCCACCCGCGGCGGGATGGTCGGGAAGGCAGTGCGCGTGACCAACCCATCCCGCTCCAGGCCGCGCAGCGTCAATGTCAGCATGCGCTGGGATATCCCGCCAATCGAGCGCCGCAGCTCGTTGAAGCGGAGCGCGCCCTCGCCCAGCCGGGAAACAACCAGGATCGACCATTTGTCGCCGACGCGGGCCAAAATATCGCCGATCGCGCGGCAATCGCCTGGCAAATGGATCTGACCTGGTTTCATGAACGTGCCTGCCTGCGAAGTTGCATCCCAGGCACCTATTTAGCGTCAGTTACCGATTTTAACCAGAGGTGTTTGCTATTCTGGATTGCCTCATCAAGCCAGGCCGAAACAAGCCGCGGCAGTGTCCCGATTCCGAAATTCGCGCGACCAGGCGGCAATCCCATGTGCGAACTTCGGAATCAAAGGGACACTGGCAAACCTAAAAATCTAGTGTGGCTAAGCCGGTCAAACTGATGCGGACTTCTGAACCGCCACACGAGAACTCGCCGCCGATAATCACATCCCCTCGGGCCCGCGGCCGATCGCCACCACGCCCGAGCGCGAGACCTCGACCAGCCCGAGCGGCAGCATCAAATTAATGAAGCTTTCGATCTTGTCGGAGGCGCCGGTGATCTCGAACACGAAACTCTCGCTGGTGGCGTCGATCACGCGCGCCCGGAAGGCATCCGCAAGCCGCAGCATTTCCATGCGCTTTTCGCCGGTACCGCGCACCTTGACCATGGCAAGCTCGCGCAGCAACGCCGGACCGCCGCTGGTCAGATCGATCACGCGGTGCACCGGCACCAGGCGGTCGAGCTGATTCTTGATCTGCTCGATGACCATGGGCGTGCCGCGGGTGACGACGGTGATGCGCGAGAGGTGCCCCTCGTGCTCGGTCTCTGACACCGTCAGCGAATCGATATTGTAGCCGCGCCCGGCAAACAGGCCGATGACGCGTGCGAGCACGCCCGGCTCGTTGTCGACCAGTACGCAGAGCGTGCGGCTTTCGACTGCTTCGGTCTTGGTCTGAGCTGGATAATGGGTGGTGGCAGTCGTCGCGGTCACGTATCGATACTCCTAATAAATCCCGTCGTTGCGAGGAGCAGAGAGCGGTCGCAATAACTACACCATCACCTTGCCTTCTTCGGTGATGGCGTCCTCGATGCGGGTGGCGGCGTCGCCGAGCAGCATCTCGTTATGGGCGCGGCCCGACGGAATCATCGGAAAGCAGTTTTCCGACGGATCGACCACACAATCGAACAGCACCGGCTTCTTCACCTCGAGCATTTCCTGGATCTTCTCGTCGAGTTCGCCCGGGTGCGTACAGCGGATGCCGTGCGCGTGATAGGCCTCGGCAAGCTTGACGAAATCCGGCAGCGCCTCGGTGTAGGAATGGGCATAGCGGCCGCCGTGCAACAACTCCTGCCACTGCCGCACCATGCCCATGTATTGGTTGTTGAGGATGAAAATCTTGATCGGCAGGTCGTACTGCACCGCCGTCGACATTTCCTGCATGGTCATCAGCACGGACGCCTCGCCGGCGATATCGACGACCAGCGAGTTCGGATGCGCGACTTGCACGCCGACGGCGGCAGGCAGGCCGTAACCCATGGTGCCGAGACCGCCCGATGTCATCCAGCGGTTCGGCTCCTGGAATGGGTAGAACTGCGCCGCCCACATCTGGTGCTGTCCGACCTCGGTCGTCACGTAGGCGTCGCGGTCTTTGGTCTGTTCATAGAGCCGTTGGATGGCATATTGCGGCTTGATAATTTCATTCGAGTTGCGGTAGGCGAGCGAGTTTTTCGCGCGCCATTTGCCGATCTGCTCCCACCAGGCCTGCAGCGCCTTCTTGTCGGGAACAACCGCGCTCGCGCGCCACAATCGCACCATGTCTTCGAGCACGTGTGCGCAATCGCCGATTATGGCGAGATCGACGTTCACGTTTTTGTTGATTGAAGACGGATCGATGTCGATGTGGATTTTCTTCGAGTGCGGCGAGAACGCATCGAGGCGGCCGGTGATGCGGTCGTCGAAGCGCGCACCTACCGCGATCATCAGATCGCAATCATGCATCGCCCAGTTGGCCTCCCAGGTGCCGTGCATGCCGAGCATGCCGAGCCACTGGCGGTCCGAGCCGGGGAACGCGCCCAACCCCATCAGCGTCGAGGTGATGGGATAGCCGCTAACTTTCACCAGCTCGCGCAAAAGCTCGCTCGCGGCACGGCCGGAATTGACGACGCCGCCGCCGGTGTAGAACAGCGGGCGCTTGGCGGCCGCCATCATGTCGATCGCCTGCTTGATCTTGTCGAGATCGCCCTTGACCTTGGGCCGGTAACCGCGATGGCTGAAATCCTTGGGCTTAAAATAATTCCCCTTGGCGAACTGCACGTCCTTGGGAATGTCGACCACGACCGGCCCGGGCCGGCCGCTGGCCGCGATGTGAAAAGCCTCATGCAGCGCCCGCGGCAGATCGTCGACGCTTTTGACCAGATAATTGTATTTGGTACACGGGCGGGTAATGCCCACAGTGTCGCATTCCTGGAACGCGTCGTTGCCGATCAAGTGGGTCGGCACTTGGCCGGTCAAAACCACGATCGGAATTGAGTCGCACAACGCGTCCGTCAGGCCGGTCACCGCATTGGTGGCGCCCGGCCCCGAGGTGACGAGCACGGTGCCCACCTTGCCGGTCGAACGGGCATAACCTTCGGCCGCGTGTACGGCGCCTTGCTCGTGACGCACCAGGATGTGGCTGACCTTGTCCTGCTGAAATAACGCATCATAGATCGGCAGTACGGCCCCGCCGGGATACCCGAACAAGTGCTCGACGCCCTGATCGGCCAGCGCCGCGATCACCATTTCCGCTCCGGTCATTTCCGTCATGGCCAACTCCAGTCTTCGACAATCTCGCATGGTCGGGTTTAGAAAATAAAAAAGGGGCCTCGAAGAGCCCCTGAAGCGCACCGCCGCGGTCGAGGGTGGGATCATCCACCCCCGGCGATGCGCCTACCTACGAGAACCAGCGACCTAATAAAGCGAGACACGGCTCTGCCCTTTTTGCCTTTCCTTAACTTATAGACGCCGCGGCGGCGGGTCAAGATAAACGCTGTTTTGCCAAAGCGAGTAATTGGGCCTCGACGGCGGCAAGCGCCTTGTCCGGGTCGACCCATGCGAACTCCGGGAGCTGATTGCGAAACCAGGTCGCCTGCCGCTTGGTGTATTGGCGGGTGTCGCGTTTGGCGCCTTCGACCGCTTGCTCCAGCGTGACTTCGCCTCTGAGCTGACGGATCAGCCACGGGACGCCATGGGCCTTCATTGCCGGCAGGCTCGGGTCGAGATTGCGCGCCATTAAAGCGCGCACCTCCTCGATCGCGCCGGCGTCAATCATGGCATCGAAGCGTGCGTCAATGCGGCGGGCGAGCTCGTCGCGTTCGGGGCTTAGAAAAACCCTCACCGCCGGCAAAAGGTCAGCGCCTTCAGCCTTGGCCCCTTCAACCTTGGCGCTTTCAGCCTTGGCACCTTCAGCCTTGGCGTCCTCATGCCAATCCTGGATCGACCGTCCGGTCGCCAACATGACTTCAAGCGCGCGCGAAATCCGCGTGCGATCGCCGGGATTAAGCCGTGCCGCTGCCCGCGGATCGAGACGCCTAAGTTCGTCATGCAAAACGGACGCTCCGTCGCTCTTAAGCCGCGCGCGGACCTCGTCGCGTATTTGTTTGGGAATCGGCGGCATCGCTGTAAGACCGCGCGTCAACGCATTGAAATAGAGGCCGGTGCCACCGACCACGATGGCGGCGCGCGATCCGCGTTTCTTGAGCGTGGCGAGTTCGGCAACCGCTTCGCTGCGCCAGGCGCCGACCGAATAATTCTCCGCCGCATCGACATGCCCGTAGAGATAATGCGGCATGCGCCGCTCCTCTTCCACACTGGGCCGCGCGGTGATAAGGCGCAGATCGCGGTAGACCTGCATGGAATCGGCGTTGATGATGGTGCCGCCAAGTTTATCGGCCAGCGCCAGCGCCAGCGCCGATTTACCGCTCGCCGTCGGACCGGCGAGAAGGATGACCGCGAAATTGTCCACGTACATTGACCTAATGCCAATTCGCGCCAATTAAAACCCGGTCTCGACGGAGCAAAGCGGTGTCCCTGATCAAACCTTTTCGCGCATTGCGGCCGGCGCCCGGGCGCGCCGCCGAGGTTTTGGGGCCGCCTTATGACGTGCTCTCGAGCGCGGAGGCGCGGGAGCGCGCCAAGGACAAGCCGTTTAGCTTTCTTCACGTCTCCAAGGCGGAGATCGACCTCGATCCATCTATAAATCCGTACGATTCGGCCGTGTACGCCAAAGCCGCGGAAAACTTGCAGCGCATGATCGCAGCCGGCGTGCTCGTGCGCGATGCCAAGGATTGTTATTACGCTTACCGGCTCACTTGGCGCGGCGGAGTGCAAACCGGCTTAGCGGCAGTCGCATCGATTGCCGCCTATGCCGAGAACCAAATTCGCAAGCACGAGCTTACGACGCCGGCCAAGGAGGACGACCGCGTGCGGCAGATCGAGGCGGTCAACGCGCAGACCGGCCCAGTCATGGTTGCTTACCCAAATGCTCCCGAGATCGACGCCCTCTTGGCGCGGGCCGCCGCCGGTGAGGCGGCAGTCGACGTGACCGCGGACGATGGCGTGCGGCATCAGTTGTGGGTGGTTGATAATGACGCCGCTATAAGCGCACTCACACGGGCGGTCGACGCTTTGCCGACGCTTTATATTGCCGACGGCCACCACCGTTCAGCGGCGGCACAACGCGTGGCCACGGCTCGCGCTGGCCAAAGCCCGCGCAGTTATCTCTATTTTCTTGCCGTGTTGTTTCCGGAAGCCGAGATGACCATTCTCGAATACAATCGCGTGCTGCGCGACCTTAATGGACAGACCGCGGCAGAGGTCTTGGGAAGATTACGCGAGCGCTACGACGTCGAGCCAAGTAATCGGGCGGTGAGGCCGTCGCAAGCGCACGAAGTCGGAATGTATCTCGCAGGCGGTTGGTACCGCCTCGTTCTGCGGAAAGAGTCTCTGGCCGAAGCCGGAGCCGGTCCGATCGAGCGGCTGCCCGTCACGCTCCTTCATCGCAACGTTATCGAACCGATCTTCGGCGTCGCTGCGCCGCGCACCGATCCCCGCATCGATTTCGTCGGCGGCGGGCGTGGCGCGGACGAGATCGAGCGCCTCCTATCTTCGGGGAAGATGGCGGTGGGCTTCGTACTTTACCCGACGCAGATGCGCGACCTCATGGCGGTCGCCGACGCCGGTGCGATCATGCCGCCGAAATCCACCTGGTTCGAGCCGAAGCTCGCCGACGGCATGGCCAGTCACGTGCTGGATTAAAAAACAAACGGCGAGTCTCCTCGCCGGTTGCGCGTATTGCCCCGTTGACAACGTTTTTTCTACGCGCCGCTCAACGTGCCCAATGCAGGCGCAGCTCCGACACGCCGGCCGCGAGATTGATGCCGGTGTTGGCTTCCAAAGACAAAGGCTGCAGCGCGAAGGAACGATGCGATCCGCCGAGCAGAGCATTGGCGCCAAGCCCAAGACCGACAGTAACGTCGGCGCTGGCGCCGACATAGGTGCCGGCGAGCGCGCCATGCGGAAATCCGGACGTTGGCGCAAATACCGCCCAAAGCATGCGGCCGCCGCCCTTGACCCCGATGTCGAGACCAATAGTGCTTATGCTGCCGACATACACTTCCGGCGGAAACGGCCCGTCGGGCGTGTAGGTGCAAGACAACCGCTGGTGCGAGCCGATGATGAAGCCGACCGTGGGCGCTAGATTGCAGGCCAGCGCACCCACCTTCGCACGCGCCTGCGCGAACGCCGAAGTTGTTGAACCGAGTAGGCCAAGCGCCACAATTGCCGCGATGACTCTAACGGGCTTGGAATTCATTACGTTTTCTCCATGCACTTGCCGCCTCAGCGGCGCCGATGATCGCCGGGCAAAGCTCTTAGTCGGTGCGCGCAGAATGAGCAACATCAAGTATTAGCGCGTCGGCTACCTCCGGCTTCGGAAGTCGAGTGGGGAGTGTGGGGCGCGTATCGCTCGAACCGGAATACCGCATACTTCGCGCGACGAGGCGCGCGAACCGCGGTTGCCGGCTCCCTGGCCGGCAGCAAAGCTTTACAGCTAGAGAGGCCAGCGACCGTCTTGAGCGTCGGGCAGTTGCGACCTAGGCGGCGATGCCTGGGCGGGCGCCTGCTGGCCCGAAGATTGTTGGCCCGAAGCTTGTTGGCCCAACGACACGTTCTTCTTCAGGATGCTGGAACGCTCAAGCACGGAAGCACGCAGCGATTGCTGGTGCGCCGCGCCATTTGAATGCTCGGGCGCCGAAACATGCAGCGCTGGCTGCGGCGTGACGCTTTTGGCCGATGGCGGTACGGCCTTTGACGGCGCCGCCGGCGCAACAGGCCCTTCTTCAAGCTGCAAGTTCTTGTTGTTTATACTGGCGCCGCGCCAGCGCGCCACAATCATGTCGACCTGATCGTGCGCGGCCTCTCGCGTCGTGCCGGCGTGAGTGTTGCGTACCGCCTCGCTGCTCGGGATTAGGTCTTTGGGCAGATCGGCAAACACCATCCGCACCGGCAACGAAACGCCCTCGCCGAACGCGAGCACCTCGCGGGTTCCGAGCGACGACACCAGGTTGACCAGGCTCGCGGCAGCGTCGGACACCGCCGAGCGAATGATCGCTTGGTCGCGATCGTTCGCCATGCGCATGACGAACAGCGTGCTGCACTGGGAAATGATGGTGGCATCGAGTTCCGCCGGACGCTGGCTGGCAAGCCCGAGGAAAACGCCGCATTTGCGGCCTTCCTTCGCAATTCTGGACAAGGCGCGCCGCGTCGGACCGAAGCCTAGCGCGCGATCGGCCGAGGCGTAGCGGTGCGCCTCTTCGCAAAAGAACAGGATGGGAAATGCGCCATCGCTCCAAAGCCCGAACTCGAACGCCATCCGTCCGACCACCGAGACCACCGAATCCACGACTTCGACCGGCAGTCCAGCCAGTTGCATGACCGTCATCGGCTTGGCGCCGGGCGCGATGCGGAACAGATGGCAAATCACCTCCGCCATCGTGTCGCCGCCGACATTGGCGTTTTCGAACATGAAATTGTAGCGCGGGTCATTGCTCACCGCTTCGATGCGCATGATCAGCTTGAAATACTTCATGCGCGACGAGCGATTCTCGAGCTTGCCCAAGCGGTCATCGATAAGCGAAACCAGATCGGCGAGACGATAGGGAACCGGCGTGTCGACGGTGAAGCCGGTATTCTTTGAATCCAGTTTCTTGGCGCTCGTGCGGCTGCCGACCGTCTGGTACTGGACGTACATGGACTTGGCGATGGGAATGAGCTCAGCGAGGATCTGAAATTCGTCCTCCACGCCCGGACTGCGACCGCCGAATATGACGTCGACCAGTTCTTCGAAATTGAACAGCCAAAACGGCAACTTCAAATTTCCCGGATTGACCACGTGCGCCTGATCGCCGAAGCAACGCGCGTATTCGTTGTGAGCATCGAGCAAAAAGATCCGCAGGTTCGGCCGCGCCTTGAGGACTTGCTGCAGAAGGACGGCGACGCCGCTCGATTTTCCGACGCCTGTGGTCCCGAACACGGCAAAGTGCCGGCTCAACATCTCGTCGACTTGAACGCAGGCGGCAAGGGTCGGCTCTTGCTGCAAGCGTCCGATAACAATATTCTGCGCGCCGGTGCGGCCAAAAATGAGCTGCAACGCATCCGCGCCAACCGTGACCACGGGATCGCCAATCAGCGGATATTCGGTCACGCCGCGCCGAAACTTGGTGCCGTGCCGTTCCTTCCTGATCTCGCCCATAAGCTCGAGGCGAGCGGAGCCGGCATAGCCTTGCTCGCGGACAATCTCGGGCACTTCAACCGAGACTTCTGTTACAAAACCGATGAGCAGGGAATTTTTGCTGGCGATGGCGAGAAATTTGCCGACGGTCGTGCCGTCGGTTTCGCCCGCCGCGTCGTTTCGGCGCAAGATACCGAAACTCGCTTCGGCACCACGCACCGAGAGCACGCTGCCGACATGCTGCTCGCGCCGCGGCGTTGAATTTTCTGATACCGCGGCAATGCGATCTGCGTCCAACGCCGCCTCCATTCGACGGCGTTATCACCGCCACCCTAAGCGCGGGCTGACTATCGTTGTTCAAATTTTACTTTCATTTAATTCGGCTGGGGAGTTTTGCGCGTCAGCGTTCATGCTAAACAATTGATTGTCGAGCGTCGGCGTCTGCGCCCTGATGGGCGCGCGTAGATAGGATCTCGGAAGAAACGCTCCGTTTACCCTGCGGCGCGTTGCGGCGCGGGACTGGCTTGCCGCGCAGCGGCCGCACGGTTGTGCCGTTTGAAAACCGAAAGAACAGCACGTTCGAGCGCGGCCAAGTCGTACGGCTTTTGCAGCACTTCGAAACCCTCGCGCACCGCTTCCTGTGCGCTCGAGCTATATCCAGTCGTCAACAGCACGGCGACGCTTGGAAAGCGCCGGCGCAGCTCTTTCGCCAGATCCAATCCGTTCACGCCGCCGGGCATCAATATGTCGGAGAACACCAGCGCGATACCGTCATCCTGCTCGACCAACGCAAGGCCCTCTTGAGCGCTGGCCGCGACCTTGGCGATGAAGCCGAGATCGGCAAAATAGCCGCGCGCCACTTCGATGACGTCGGAATTATCTTCCACTACCAGCACCGGGCCGCCGGGCAAAGCGGCGCCCGCGGCTTTGGGAAGAGCGCTGGGCTGCGCCTGCGCTTCAAAGCTGCGCGGCAAAAACAGTGTAATCGCGGTGCCACGGCGAGGCGTGCTGGTGATGTTGGCGGCGCCGCCGGATTGCTTGGCGAAGCCGTAAACTTGGGAAAGCCCGAGCCCGGTTCCCTTCCCCACTTCTTTGGTGGTGAAAAACGGTTCGAACACCCGCGGTAGAATGTCGGCGGGAATTCCCTGTCCACTGTCGGCGACGCGGATGGCGACAAACGGGCCGCTCAAGCCTTCCTCGCCGGCCTTGCCGCGTAGCGTGATTGGCTTGGCCGTAATCGACAGAACCCCGCCCGAGGGCATGGCATCGCGTGCATTGAAAGCGAGGTTAAGGAGCGCAAGCTCGAGTTCGCTGGCGTCGATCTTGACAAAACAGGGCCGCCGCGGAACCAGCAAGCGGACTTCAATATCGCCGCGTAACGACCGGCTGAGCATCTCCTTAAGCTCGGGCAGCCAGGCCGCCAGATCGATCACCGTCGGCTGCAGTGTCTGCCGCCGCGAAAACGACAGCAATTGCCGGGTCAGACTCTCGCCGCGCCGGATCGCGTTGACGATGGCGTCGAGAAGCCGCAGTTGTTTCTCGTCACTGACATCGCGGCGCAGCCGGTGCACGCTGCCGCTGACGATCATCAACAGGTTGTTGAAATCATGCGCGACCCCCCCGGTCAATTGCCCGATGGCCTCGAGCCGCTGCGATTGCCGCAGCGCGATTTCCGCAGCTTCGCGGCGATCGGCTTCTTCGTAGAGCCGCTGGGTGCGGCGCAGGGTCAAAAACAGCACAGCCAGGATCAAAATGACTGCGGGGAGGCCGTACAGTAAATGCGTCGCCATGCTCGAGAGCCATTCGGCCCGGATCGCGTCGTCACTCACTCCGGCAAGCGCGTAGACCGAAAAGCTCGGTACCTTGCGAAAGTTGATGCGGCGCACGACGCCGTCGATTTCCGAATGCACCGTGTAGAAACCTTGATCGATGCCGCGGTCGATGGCGGTTCGCAACATGCTGTTTTCGCTTAAGCGTTGCGAGCGGTCGTCGGGTGCCGGATAGCGGGCGAGATAAGAACCGTCGGAGCGCACCAAGGCAAAGAAATTGCCCGGGCCGCGGCCGATCAGCCGATAAAAGTCCTCGAAGTAACCCGGCAGCACTGCGATGGCGATGACGCCGGCGAAAGACCCGTCGGGCGATTTCAGCCGCCGGGAAAGATCGAAGAACTCGCCGCCACCACTTCCCGGCAATTGCGGCAAGCGCATGCTGCTCACATAGGTTCCCGCGTCGCCCGATTGTTGCGCTTTGAAATAGTCCCGATCGCTGAAGTTGACGCCATCGGGAACGATGGGAGACAAGCTCCTGACCAGCGGCGTTCCGTCACGACCGACAATCACGATCGCCTTGAGCTGCGGCATCGTCGCCACAATGTCGGCGAGGCGCTCGTGAAGTTGCGGCGCTCCGGCGCGAATCTGCGCATCCGACATGCCGCGAACGATCTCGTTGACCTCCGCAAAAGTGCTGTTGATGGTCTCGAAGACTTTAAGCGCCTGCTCCTGCATGACGTCGAGCGAGCGCCCAATGCGCTCGTCGGCAACGTCGTGAAACTGGCGATAGCTGACCCACGCGGCATAGATGAACAGCGCCGCCGGTAAAACCACCGCGGCGATCATCATAAGTTGCAACAGGCGAGTGGCCGATTCCCGTGCGCTGCGCATCAGCTGCCACATCCGGAACTTGTGTTAGAGCGCGATCAGACCCCTCGGTTAGCAACCAAGAAGAGATCGTCCCAACCAAACACGCCATCAGTGGGCGTTTCAGTCCGAGGATTCAGCGAATGGAGTGTTCCACATTTTGATGCGCCGCACACGCGTAATTTTACCGCGCGACGTTGCAATTTTGTGATTGGTCGGGCCACAACGAGGCCGGAAATCGGCCGTATTTGCTGATCTCCCCGCGGCGTCCGGCTCAGTCGGGCTTGAAGTCCATCGCCACGCCGTTAATGCAATAGCGCAAATGCGACGGCGGCGGCCCGTCCTCGAACACATGACCAAGATGGCTGCCGCACCGGCTGCAATGCACTTCGGTCCGCGCCATCCCGTAGCTGTCGTCGACCGACGTCTCGACTGCGCCGGGCTCAGGATCGTTGAAGCTCGGCCATCCCGTTCCGCTCTCGAATTTCTTCTTCGAGGCGAACAGCGGCTGCTCACATGCGGCGCAGAAGAACGTGCCCGCCCGTTTTTCGTAATTAAGCGCACAACTGCCGGGCGCCTCGGTGCCGTGCGTGCGCATGATGCGGAACTGCTCCGGCGTGAGGAGCTTGCGCCACTCTGCGTCGGTGTGTGTGACCGGGTATTGTTTCGCGTCCATGACAAGCCTGCCTTCCCGACATTATCTCGGCAATAGACATCGCATAATGTAATCGCTCAAAGGCGCAGCACAATCGCGCCGGCGGCAAGGCGGCCGGGAGCGAAGAATAGGGCGGTAGTCGGACTACGGCAGTTTGTCGAAGCCCTCGCCAAAGCCCTTGAGGCTCATGGGAAAGCCTATGCCCTCCTCCGGCGTCTGAAAAATGATGAAGGTCGAGGTCTGCCCGTTGCGCAATTGTTCGATGAGTTTGTCATCCATTACGACCTCGGCGACGCAGCCGTTGGGCAGGCAGCGCACAAAGCCGGCACGGCCGACGTCGTTGTTGTCGATTTTCAATCCCAGTCCTGACGGCAACAATACGCCGAGCGGGGCGACCACCCGCATCAATCGGCTCTTTTGATCGGTGGTCTTGAGCACAATGACGGTGAGGCCGACATTCGGCCTGTCTTCAGCGGTCACGCTTTGCATGAGCGCGCACTGTTCGCTCTGCGCTCCGGGGGGCGTGTCGCAGCGAATCTGCCAGTCGCCATGGACCGACCGGACGGCGCCCTGAGCGGCCGCTTGTCCGGCGAAGGCGGCAATGGTGACGACGCCGGCGAGCGTAAGGGCAATTGGCCGCAGCACACGCCCTATCGTGAAAGAGGCCATGATCCCAATCCCTGACCCGCCGCTCCGCCCCATGCGGTGACGATTATGAAAGCGGTCCCATCGCGAATCACGCTCACCGATCGCCCAGCGAGCCTCCCCTACATCGTAAAGCCGCACTGTCAAGAGACCCGCAAATTGGCATTGTGGCCCAGCGACGGAAGTTATGCCGCAGCGGCCCGGTATCCCGTTCTGTGTGCGGGGCTTTACGCGGAAGACCGCATTGCGGTAGGGGACGATTTGTGGTTTGACGAGACGACCCCCATCCGCCGATGCCCGGCAAGGGCCAGACCCCTGGCACAAACTCGCCCGGCAGCCGGCAGCGTCGGGCCGGCGTCGCCCTGGAGACATGCGTTTTGCGTATTCTCCGGTTCGCGGCGTGCCACGGCACGAACCGACCGCGGCGGAAACGAGCGAGAAGCAAGGAGCCAATACCAGATGCATGCGCTCTTCCGCTTAGCACGTTACGCGCTGACCGGAGCCGTCCTTATCGCCATGGGCGGCGTGGCATTCGCCGGCCTCGGCCAGCCTACGCCGTGGCAGCTTGGCTTGCAGGAAGCGGCCTCCCCCGTCATGGTCGACGTTACCCGGTTTCACGACTTCCTGCTGTGGATCACCAGCGCAATTACGCTGTTCGTCCTGATCCTGCTGGTCATTGTCATGGTGCGCTTTAACGCCCGGGCCCATCCAACCCCTTCGCGCACCACGCATAACACCGTCATCGAGCTGATTTGGACCATCGTTCCCGTCGTCATCCTGGTCGCGATCGCGGTGCCGTCGTTCCGTTTGCTTTTTCTGGAACTCGACGCGCCAAAGCCCGATCTCACCATCAAGGCCACCGGCAAGCAGTGGTATTGGAGCTACAATTATCCGGATAACGGCGACTTCGAATTCGACTCGCTGATTGTCGAAGACAAGGATCTGAAATCCGGCCAGCCGCGCCTGTTGACTGTCGACCATGAGTTGGTGGTGCCGGTGAACAAGGTCGTCCATGTGCTGGTGACAGGCGCCGATGTCATTCATTCCTTTGCCGTGCCGTCGTTCGGCATCAAGATTGACGCTGTTCCCGGGCGGCTCAACGACACCTGGTTCAAGGCGACGACCGAAGGAACCTTCCACGGCCAATGTTCCGAGTTGTGCGGCAAGGACCACGCATACATGCCGATCACCGTTCGCGTGGTCAGTGATGCCGAGTTCGAAAATTGGATCGCGGCGGAGAAGAAGAATGCGGGCCTCGACGGTCCGCCGGCGACGCTGACCGCCGCAGCGCATTGACGGTCAGGCCAACGCCGGAAAAAAAGACGCACTAACGCAGGAACCGACTATGGACACGATGGTACAAACGGCGCACGGCGACGATCACGGCCACGCTATTCCGCATGGCTGGCGCCGTTTCGTTTACTCGACCAATCACAAGGACATCGGGACCATGTACCTGGTGTTCGCGCTGTGCGCGGGCCTGATCGGCGGTATCTTCTCCATCCTGATCCGCGCCGAGCTAATGTTTCCCGGCCTGCAGATCTTCCACGAGACGCACTATTACGACGTGATCGTGACCGCGCACGGCCTGATCATGATCTTCTTCATGATCATGCCGGCGATGATCGGCGGCTTTGGCAATTGGATGGTCCCGCTGATGATCGGCGCGCCGGACATGGCTTTCCCGCGCATGAACAACATTTCGTTCTGGCTGTTGCCGGCCTCGTTCGCGCTGTTCGTCGCCTCAATGTTTTTCGAAGGCGAGGCCGGCGTTAACGGCGCCGGAACCGGGTGGACCATCTATGCTCCGCTGTCGACCTATGGGCATCCCGGCCCGGCGATGGATTTCGTCATTCTCGCGCTGCATCTCGCCGGCGCTTCCTCGATCCTCGGCGCCATCAATTTCATCACCACGATCTTCAACATGCGCGCGCCGGGCATGACCTTGCACAAGATGCCGCTGTTTGTCTGGTCGCAGCTGGTGACGGTATTTTTGCTGCTGCTGGCGCTGCCGGTGCTGGCGGGCGCGATCACCATGCTGCTCACCGACAGGAATTTCGGCACCACCTTCTTCGATCCGCATGGCGGCGGCGATCCGATCCTGTTCCAGCATCTGTTCTGGTTCTTCGGTCATCCCGAAGTTTACATTCTGATCCTGCCGGGCTTCGGCATGGTCAGCCAGATCGTCGCCACGTTCTC
>DATNNI010000177.1:0-11738 GCA_035601915.1 Xanthobacteraceae bacterium | reverse complement strand
AGGCCGCCGCCGATGGCCGCGGAGATGGGAGTAAAATTGCTCATTTGTTTGCTCACTGAGGCTCGTCGCGTATTCTCGCAACGGCGCAACGATTAGAGAATAAGCGGCCGGAGCGCCCGCCGCAACAAACGCGAGCCTATGGGGCAAGCGCAACATTGCCCATGCATCTTTCGCGATTTCTCGCTACGGATGTGCTGCCCTTTTGAGATGGTTTGGAATATTCTTCCGCGAGTGAACGAGAACAAGGGAGGCGTTCTGAGTGAATAATCTGGGTCGCGGCACGGAGGTCGCGCGCGGGACGCACGACGCGGTGCTCGGACGGGTACGCGAATTGACCGCCCGCATTCGCGACACGGCCGCCGCTGCCGAAGAAGCGCGCACGATCCCGCCGGACATGGTCGACGCGCTCCTAGGCGCCGGCATTAGCCGCATTCTGATTCCGCCGCGTTTCGGCGGGTTCGGGCTGGGACTGGACACCTGGTTCGAGGCGGTGCGCGAGATTGGCAAAGCCGACGCGTCGCACGCCTGGTGTGCAAGCCTCATGATCCATCACCCGCATTACGTCAGTCAGTTCCCCGAGGGCGCACAGCAGGCGGTGTGGGCCGACGGTCTCGACCAGGCGATCGCGGCGTCGATCCAGCCCGCCGGCAAGGTCGAGCGTGCCGAGGGCGGACACCGCATCTCCGGCCAATTTCAGTTTGCGAGCGGCATCAACCACAGCCGCTGGCTTATTGTCGGCGCGCTGCTCCACACCGAAGGTCGTCCCGATGCCGGATTCTTTCTGGTGCGGCCTGGAGATTACAAGGTGGCCGATACCTGGTTCACGTCGGCGATGCGCGCGACAGGAAGCAACACTGCGATTTGCGACGATGTATTCGTCGCTGACAATTTTACCGTTCGGTTGTCCGATTTGCGCGAGGGCAGGGCGCCCGGCGGGGCGCTGCACGGGCACGCGATATATCGTGCGCCGTTCATTGCTTACGCGCCGTTGACTTTCGTCACGCCGATGCTCGGCGCCGCGCAGGGCGCCTACGAGTTATTTCGCGATTGGACCAAAGGGCGGCGCGCCTCGCGTGGCGGCGCCGTCGCCGAGTTCGTCAGCGTTCAAGTACGCTTGGCGCGCGTCGCGGCCGACCTTGATGCGGCTGAGTTGCTGCTGCGCCGGGCGGTCGACGTCGCCCAAGCTTCTGAGCCGCCGTCATTGGCGATCCGCGCGCGCTCGATGCGCGATTTTTCTCGCGCTGCCGAGATTTGCGTCTCCGCGATCGATCAGCTTCTCGCCATGAGCGGGACGGCCGGCTTTGGCTCATCCCACCCGATCCAGCGAGCCTGGCGCGACATCCATTTCGCCTCTATGCACGTGGCGCTGAACGCCGAGCAGAATTTTTCTCACTTCGGGCGGCTCGAACTCGACTTGCCCCGCGATCCCCATCTACCATTCTTTTAAGTGTTCAAATCCTTTTAAGTGTTCAAATCCGCGGCGAAGGGAAACGTCAGATGAAGTTCTTTGATTGCACCACCGCCCCCAGTCCGCGACGCGTCCGCATCTTTCTGGCGGAAAAAGGGATCACTGTGCCGACCGTACAGGTCGACCTGCGCAGCAACGAGCAACTCACTCCGGCATTCCGCGCCATCAATCCCGACGCCACGGTGCCGGCGCTCGAGCTCGATGACGGCACGCGCATCAACGACGCCATCGGCATCTGCGTGTATTTCGAGGCGATCCAGCCGCGGCCGGCGCTGATGGGCGAGACCGCGGAGGAAAAAGCGGTAATCGCCGGTTGGCAGCGGGAGGTGGAGCGGAACGGCTTTTACGCCGTGATGGAAGCGTTCCGCAATACCGTCCCTGGTCTCAAGGGTCGGGCGCTTCCTGGACCGCACGACTACGAGCAAATCCCGGCGCTGGCCGAGCGCGGGCAGCTTCGCGTTGCGCATTTTTACGAGCAAATGAATGCGCGTCTGGCGGACAACGAATTCGTTGCCGGTCCACGCTATTCGGTGGCGGACATCACCGCGCTCGTCACCGTCGATTTTGCCGCGAGAGCCAAAATACCAATTCCGGAAGCGCATGCGCGCCTTCGCCGCTGGCACACCCAAGTTTCCGCCCGGCCGAGCGCGAAAGCTTGAAAGTCGAACACCGTGAGTGATATCCGCCGCGTGCTCGACTGGCTTGCCGGCGGCGCTTTGTCCGGTGAGCAATCGCAGGACGTGCTGGCGGAATTGTGCGAACGCATGGTCGCTTGCGGCGTGCCGCTGTGGCGGGCAGCGGTCTTCGTCACGACGCTTCATCCCGACGTCATGGGCCGCAGGTTTTTGTGGCAGGCGGAATCCGGCGTGACGACATCCGACGCACTGCATGACCTCACTGAGACCGACGATTTCAAACGGAGTCCCTTCAGCACGGTTTACGCGACGCGCATCCCATTGCGGCGGCGTCTTGCCGACACGGATTGCCCGATCGACTTCGACGTTCTGCGCGATTTGGTTGACCATGGTGGAACCGACTATGCGGCATTCCCGCTTTTGTTCACCGACGGTTCAATTCACGTCGCGACCTTCGCGACGCAACAAGCCGGCGGGTTTAGCGCGGCGCAATTTTCCAACATCGAATCGATCATCTCTCCGTTGGCGCGCGTCGCCGAAATTCGCGCACTCCGCCGCACGGCAGGAAATCTCATCGATACTTACGTCGGGCATCAAACCGGCGAGCGCATCCTCGCCGGAAAAATCCGCCGCGGCTACGTCGAGGCGATCCGCGCCGCGGTTTGGCTCTCGGACATGCGGGGATTTACCGCTCTATCCGAACGGTCGCCGCCACAGGCCGTCATCGAACGCTTGAATATCTACTTCGGCTGCCAAGTTCCAGCGATACTGGAGCACGGCGGTGAAGTACTCAAGTTCATGGGCGACGGGTTGCTGGCGATTTTCCCGATCGACGGCGGACAAGACGCCGGCGCGGTCTGCCGGCGTGCGCTGGAATGCGCGCGGGCGTTTCGCGGCCGTATTGCCGCGCTGCCGGGCAACAATGACGCCGACGCCATCCGCTTCGGTCTTGCCTTGCACGTCGGTGAGGTGATGTACGGCAATATCGGCGGCGGTAATCGACTCGACTTTACTTGCATCGGCCCGGCGGTGAATTTGTCGGCGCGGCTGGAGAAAGTCGCAGCCAAGCTCGGGCAGGCGGTGGTCGCCTCGGCGGAGTTTGCCGGTCACTGTCCGGGACAATTCCGCTCGCTCGGCGAGCACGCCGTGGCGGGCTTTACCGTGCCGCAACCCGTTTTCGGCTTGATCTGAAAAAATCAAGATGACTTTCATGTATCATGACATTCCGCAGCAAGGAAAATATGTGTCGACGTTATGACGTGTCTATTCATCTGATACACTCGATCAGCCGCAGGTAGGTCGATGGTTTGGCGCTTGCTGACTCGTGGTCGCAAATGGTTCGCGGTGAGTGCCGCCGCGCTCGGTTCGATCGCACTCCTTTTATCCAACATTACGTCGATAAGGACATCACTATCGGACCTGTTTGGATACGGCGATCCTCAACTTCTAATTAGAGACGCTCGAGTCCTGAATGCGCCGACGGCGGGTGATCTGGTAAATATTGCCACGGTCGGTGATCAAGGAACTCAGACGCACAATACAGTAGTATTTGTGGCGCAAAAAAAGGTCGGTGTGCGGGTTCGCAGCTGCAACGTAAGCTCTGTTACGTGGGCTTCGCCTGCTATTGAAGGGTGGTACACCAGGCCCGATCCGGAGCCGCAGCCTTTTGACCTGAACAGAGATCTAGCGAGTACTGAAGCCTTGTTCGTTCTGCGGGTCGTAAATGAAGACATTGGGCACGAGATCGGTTTTTTCCTTGTCTGTGATGGAGTGGTGTCAAACACCCTAAAAGTGACCCTGGTCGGCTTCAGCCTCTAATACGGTCTTCGGAAGCTAGGGCGGGTGGCAGGCTTTACCGTGCCACAACCCGTTTTCGGTATGGCTGATTGACGTTTAGGATGGCGCCCGCCGCAGCACTGGTTGCAGAACGGCCCAGTCCTATATGTGGCTGAGCCTCTCTCCCCTGGCAGAATCGGGGGTGCGGGGGCAAACTGGGGCCGGAGTTCCTCGATGCCGCTTCGCGACGTCAAGCTCGACGACAAATACGATCTCGGCCGCAACCAGGTTTTTGTCACCGGGTTCCAGGCGCTGGTGCGGCTATGCTTGATGCAAAAGGAACTCGACCGGCGCAATGGCCTCAACACCGCCGGCTACGTCAGCGGTTATCGCGGCTCGCCACTCGGCGGCCTCGATAGTCAATTCCTCCGCGCTGCACCGTTTTTGGAGAAAAGCGATATCCGCTTTCAGGGCGGCATCAACGAGGATCTTGCCGCCACCGCGATCTGGGGCACGCAGCAAGCCGAACTGCGCGGCGAGGGCAAGTACGACGGCGTCTTCGCCATGTGGTACGGCAAAGGTCCGGGCGTCGATCGCACTGGCGATGTCTTCCGCCATGCCAATTTAGCCGGCACCGCCAAACGCGGCGGCGTGCTCGCGCTCATGGGCGACGATCATACCGCCGAGTCGTCGACCACGGCGCACCAATCCGAATATCACTTCATCGATACGATGATCCCGATCCTCAATCCGGCAGGTGTGCAGGAGGTGCTCGACTACGGCCTTTACGGCTGGGCGATGTCACGTTTCACCGGCACCTGGGTCGCCCTTAAAACCATGCACGAGACGATCGAGTCGACCGGGGCTATCGACGCGAGCCTCGATCGCATCAATATCGCGCTCCCGACCGATTTTCGGATGCCGGAGGGCGGCCTCAATATCCGGCTCTCTGATCCTATTCTCGCGCAAGAGGCGCGGCTACATGACTATAAGCGCGACGCCATGCTTGCGTTCGTGCGCGCCAATGGGCTCAACCGCATCATCACTTCCGGCGGCCGCGAACCGAAGATCGGCATCATCACCACCGGTAAGAGCTATCTCGATGTCCGGCAAGCGCTCGACGAACTCGGCGTCGACGAGGTCGCGTGCAACCAGCTGGGCATTCGCCTTTTCAAAGTGGGTTGCGTTTGGCCGCTCAGCCGGCGGGAGCTTGCCGAATTCGCCGCCGGGCTCGACCTTGTTATTGTCGTCGAAGAGAAACGCTCGCTCATCGAGGTGCAGGTCCGCGAGGAGTTGTACGGCACCGCCAATCAGCCGCTTTGCATCGGCAAGCGCGATGAGCAGGGCAATTGGCTGTTTCCGGTCAAGGGCGCGCTCGATTCCAACGAAGTCGCGATCTGCATCGGCGAGCGGATCCTGAAATACCACCGTCACGACGAAATCGCGCAGCGCGTGGCGCGCTTGAAAGAATTCCAGCGCATTGCCGCCGAAACGCGCGATATCGCGCAACGCATTCCGTATTTTTGCTCTGGCTGTCCCCACAATTCATC
Organism: Xanthobacteraceae bacterium; assembly: GCA_035601915.1. Lineage (GTDB taxonomy): Bacteria > Pseudomonadota > Alphaproteobacteria > Rhizobiales > Xanthobacteraceae > BOG-931. The sequence goes on along the minus strand of DATNNI010000177.1, from coordinate 6,309 downwards.
GACTGTGGTGCCGGAAGGCATGCGCGCGTATGCCGGTATCGGCTGCCATTTCATGGCGCAATGGATGGACCGCTCGACGCTCGGCTATACGCAAATGGGCGGCGAGGGCGCGAATTGGGTCGGCGAAGCGCCATTCTCCAAGCGCGAGCATGTTTTTCAAAATCTCGGCGACGGCACCTACAACCATTCCGGCTATATGGCGATCCGCGCCGCCATCGCGGCCAAAACCAACATCACTTACAAGATCCTGTTCAACGATGCGGTGGCGATGACCGGCGGCCAAAGGAACGACGGCGGCCTTACAGTTCCGCAGGTGGCTCGTCAGGTGGCTGCCGAAGGCGTCAAGCGTGTCGTTGTCGTGACCGACGAGCCGGACAAGTACCCGCGCGACACGCAATGGCCGAGCGGGCTTACCGTTCATCACCGCGACGAATTGATTGAGGTGCAGAAACAGCTTGCGGAAATACCGGGCGTTACTGTGCTGGTCTACGACCAAACATGCGCCGCCGAGAAGCGCCGCCGCCGTAAGCGCCACACTTATCCCGACCCCGAAAAGCGCGTCATTATCAATGAACTCGTCTGCGAAGGCTGCGGCGATTGCGGGGTGCAATCGAACTGCGTATCGGTGCAGCCGCTGGAGACCGAGTGGGGCCGGAAAAGGATCATCGATCAGTCGAGCTGCAACAAAGACTTCTCCTGCCTCAAGGGATTCTGTCCGTCGTTCGTGACCGTACACGGCGCGAAGCTCAAGAAGGGCGCCGGCGTTGCCGCCGACCACGACCTGCCGGCCCTGCCTGATCCGAAGCTGCCGGCCATCGACCAGACCTACAACATCATCGTCACCGGGGTCGGCGGTACCGGCATTGTGACCATCGGCGGCATATTGGGCATGGCAGGGCATCTCGAGGGTCGCGGCGTCGGCGTCCTCGACATGGCCGGCTTGGCGCAGAAGGGCGGCGCGGTATTCAGCTACATTCGTTTTGCCGAGCGCGCGGACGATATTCACGCCATCCGCGTCGCCGCCGGCCGTGCCAATCTCGTGCTGGGAGGCGACATCGTCGTCGCCGGCACGCGCAAAATCCTGGCCGCGGTCAAACACGGCACCACCGTCATGGTGGTCAACACCGCCGAATTCCTGCCGGGTGAGTTCACGCGCAACGCGGATTTCTCGCTACCCAGCGAGCGGCTCAAGCGTACTATCACCAACGACGCCGGCCCCGACAACACGCACTTCGTCGATGCCACGAAATTGGCGACCGCATTGTTCGGCCAATCCGTCGGCGCCAACATGTTCCTCGTCGGTTACGCGTACCAGTTAGGAGCATTGCCGCTGTCGGCTACCGCCGTCGAACGCGCCATCGAACTCAACGGCGAGGCGGTCGCCATGAACAAAGCCGCCTTTCACTGGGGGCGTCGCGCTGCGGTCGATCAAGCCGGGGTCGAAGCGTTGGCGAAACCGGCGGCCGCGGTCACGAGTGACGCGCAGCACCTTTCCGACTCGTTCGCCGAGGCGGTCGAGCGGCGGGTAAAATTTTTGACCGATTATCAGGACGCGGCTTACGCGGCGCGTTATCGGGCTACCGTTGAAAAGGCGAGGGCCATTGAGGCGGAGCGGTCGCCGGGCAAGTGCGGACTGGCGGACGCGGTGGCGCGGTATTTGTTCAAGCTGATGGCCTATAAGGATGAGTACGAAGTCGCGCGCCTTTATACTGACGGCTCATTCGTCAACCAGGTCGCAAGCACGTTTGGCGGCGAAAATCTCAAGCTGGAATTTCATCTGGCGCCGCCGCTGTTGGCGCGGCGCGACAAGACGACCGGCCTGCCGCGGAAAATGAGTTTCGGGCCGTGGCTGCTGCCGGCATTCCGGTTATTGGCGAAGTTCAAGTTCCTCCGCGGCACAACCTTCGATCCGTTCGGCCGCTCGCTTGAACGCCGCACCGAACGCCGGTTGATCGCCGACTACGAAGCCTTGCTCGACAACGTACTCATTTCGCTCACGCCGGAAAACCACCATCTCGCCGTCGGGCTTGCCGCCATTCCGGAAAAGATACGCGGCTTCGGCCACGTCAAACAGCGCCATCTCGCCGCCGCCAAGGCTGACGAAGCGGCGCTGCTCGAACAATACACGGCCGGTTCGCCGCTCCTGCTGAAAGCGGCCGAGTAGCGGTCGCGAGGTGACGCCCGGAAGAAGGTGGAAACTCCACAGCCCTGTTGGGCGCCGGACATCAATGCGCCGTTTTTGGAAGCGTTTTCTGGCAGGAAGCGTCCCGCGCATGCTAGATTTTCGCCATTCGCCTGACGTCGCATTGTTCAAGTGCCGAGTGCTATGACGGACCATTCCAACGTTTCGCACGATCCCGCCGACGAGCTTGTCCCGTCGGTTTTGCCGCGCGAACCTGAACCGCCGCCGCTCGCACCGGCGCTCGGCGAAGGGTCGGCGCGCGAAGAAGCGTCCGACGCGCTCGAAGCCGCGCCGGGTACTGCGCGTATCGGCGTCCTTTTGGTCAATCTCGGCACTCCTGACGCCGCCAACGCCGCGGCCGTGCGGCGCTACCTCAAGGAATTCCTCACCGATCCGCGCGTGATCGAGAAGAATTCGCTGCTGTGGAAAATACTCCTCAACGGCGTCATTCTGCCGTTTCGCTCGCGACGCAAAGTCCGGGACTATCGCCAAATCTGGAATCGCGAACGTGATGAATCGCCGCTCAAGACCATCACCCGCTCGCAGGCCGAACAGCTCGCAAACCTGCTCAAGCCGATTGGCAAGCACATTATCGTCGACTGGGCGATGCGATACGCCGCGCCATCTATCGCTTCGCGGCTCGCGGCATTCGCCGAACGTGGCTGCGATCGCATTTTGATCATGCCGCTCTATCCGCAGTATGCGGCACCGACCACAGCTACGGTGGGTGACGAGGTCTTTCGTTTTTTGATGAAGCTGCGCCGGCAGCCGGCGTTGCGCATCATGCCGGCTTATTTCGACGATCTGGATTATATCGGGGCGCTCGCGTCTTCGCTCGAAACCGGTCTGGCAGCGTTGCCTTTCAAGCCGGACTTGATCGTGGCTTCGTATCACGGCATGCCGCTCGAATATGTCCGTAACGGCGACCCCTACCAGACCCAATGTGAAGCGACGACCGATCTCCTGCGGCGGCACCTTAAACTCGACGACCAGAACTTGATCTTGGCTTACCAATCCCGTTTCGGCCGGGCCAAATGGCTGGAGCCCTCGACGATTCAAACGGTCAAGAAGCTCGCCAAGAACGGCGTCAAGAACCTCGTGGTGATCACGCCGGGTTTCTCGGCGGATTGTCTGGAAACACTGGAGGAGATTGCCGTCGAAAACGCACGCGTGTTCAAGCGATATGGGGGTGAGAAATTCGCCGTTATCCCCTGCCTCAACGACAGCGAACCGGGGATGTTAATGATCGCGCGGCTTGCCGTGCGCGAGCTCAAGGGCTGGATTTAGGAAGCTTTCGGGGGCACCGGTCCAAAAAATCACGATTTTCGTTGGGTTTAGAGTGCCTCGCATTGCGCCGGAAGACCGCCGCAGGCCGCCTAAATCAACCACTCGTTAACCATATCCGTTCTAATTCCGTTAACCATCGGGACGCTCGTTTGCGGCCCGCGCCGGCCGTCATGAGGCGGCCGGCCGGGCGTGCGGCGCGGCTCAGGTCCCTGACGGTGGTTCGCTTTGGCAGTTTCGGGGGTGACGCGGACGGCGGAAACGGCGCGCACTTTGGCGGCGCGCGCAACCGCGAAGCGTCGTCATTGGGCAGCGGACCTCGCCGCCCGCGCGTTGGCTGCCTCGCTTGGATTATGTTTTCCAACTTATCTCCTGGCGCAAGCGCAGACTCAAGCGCAGACGCCCAGTTCCTCCGGCGATCTTTTGCTGCCTTCACTGCAAGGGAATCCCGCGACACCCCCACGCTTTAAGCGGCCGAGCCAAGGGACGAATCCGCTTGGAAACGAAGCGCTGCCGGTCGGGACTTTCGCGGCATCGTCAATCGGCACTACTCCGACTTATGGTAGTCCAAATGGATTTGGCGCCGGCAACACTGGTTTTGATTCTGCGAACATATCGCAGCGCAGGAAACGCGCCCGCCCGGCCACGGGCCGCACGCCGACAACCAACCAAACTTTTGCGCCTTCTCCGTCGCCGGCAGCGGGTGCCCGCCCTCCGTTCGTTATACCGCCGCCATTACCGCCGGAAATTTATCCCAAGCAGGCAGCCGGCCGCGTGGGGGCAACCTTGCCGGCGCAGCCGCTGGATGCGCCGCTAAGCAACCCGCCCGCGGAAATACACCCACTGGCTGCGGCGTTACGTCGAGGCGCGGACCTTCCGGCAACGCCGCAGGAATATTTTGATTACACCGCGAGCACCCCGCCGCCGACGTTGCTGCCGATCAATACCTTTCCGCTGGGCGTGTTGCCGCAGCAGCAACTTCCCTTCGCCGCCGGAGATCCTTGGGCGCCGCTCGGCATTCGCGCCGGCTCGTTTCTGCTGCTGCCGTCGCTCGACCTGTCGACCGCGTACAGCACGAGTCCCGAACGTTCCTTTGGTACTCCGCCATCTGCGTATTTCGTCGCGGCGCCGGAGTTGCAAGTGGCCTCGGATTGGGAACGCCACTCGCTCACCGCCGATATCGTGGGCTCCTACACGTGGTATGCGTCCGACGCGCTGGTTCCGTCGCTTAATGCGCCCTACCTCAATTCCAAGATCGACGGCCGCGTCGACGTTTCGCGCGATACGCAAATCCTGCTCGAAAACCGGGTCATCATCTCGACCGACAATCCAGGCAGCCCGAACTTGCAAGCTCAACTGGCGCAATTGCCGCCGAACCAGGACGTTGGCGAAACTCTGGGGCTGGTCCAAACCTTCAATCGCCTTACCGTCACGCTTAAAGGCACTTTCGATCGCGCCACTTACAATGAGTCGCTGCTGACCAACGGCACGACCTCGACCAACGACGACCGCAATTTCGATCAGTATGGCGGCAGTTTGCGCGTCGGCTACGAGGTCGATCCGGGATTCAAGCCGTTCATCGAGGTTGCCGCGGATGGGCGTGTTCACGACGAGCAATACGACCGCAACGACTTGGAGCGCGATTCAATCGGCGCCAGCGTAAAGGTCGGCAGCGCCGTCAATCTGTTCGGTTCGCTCACCGGCGAGATGGCGGTCGGTTATCTGCAACGTGATTATCAAGACCCGACGCTGCCGAATATCGGTGGCGTCATCGGCGACGGCGCGCTGATCTGGCAGGCGACGCCGCTGACAACCGCCAGACTCACCGCCGCGTCACAAATTTACGAGACCGTGGTCGATAATGCCTCCGGCCAGTTCAGCCGCGATATCGCGCTGCAAGTCGATCACGCCTTCCTCACCTGGCTCATCGGGACCTGGAAAGCGGGTTACGGCAATGACAACTATTTGGGCTCCGGCCTCACCGACAATCGCTATTTCACCTCGATCGGCGTCACCTACAAATTCAATCGCGAGTGGCAGATCAGGACCGAGTTGCGCGAGGATTGGCAGACGGCTTCACAGCCGGGCTTCGCTTACACGGGCACGACCGTGCTTTTCGGAGTGCGCACGCAGCGCTAGCTTGGGCGGCATCGCCTTGGGCAATGCCAGCCTGTTCCGAGAAGAAGGCGCTAGCCGCCGTTGAGTTCGGTCAGGATTTTCTTGATCTCGTCGCGAAAACCCGGCGCGATGTCGGGCCTCGCCAGCGCGTAGGAGACGTTAGCGGCAAGAAATCCGATCTTCGAGCCGCAGTCGAAGCTGCGGCCGGCGAATTTCAAACCGTAGAAGGGTTGCGTCCGCGACAGCTCAATCATGGCGTCGGTGAGCTGAATTTCACCGCCGGTGCCGCGGTCCTGCTTCTCCAGAAAATCGAGGATCTCAGGCTGCAGAATATAGCGGCCGGTCAGGATTAGATTCGAGGGCGCGCCCTCCCGCGGCGGCTTCTCCACCATGCTGGTGATCGAGAACACCTTGCCTTTCTGTGCGCCGACGCCGACGACGCCATATTGGTCGATCCGTTCCGGCGGGACCTCCTCGACGGCGACAATGTTCGCTCGCTCGCCGGTCTCGCGAGCGGCGTCGATCATCTGCGCCAGGCAGCCGGGTTGGTGCTGTACGAGCACATCCGGCAGCAGCAATGCGAACGGCTCGCGGCCGATCAGTTCGCGGGCGCACCAAACCGCATGCCCGAGCCCGAGCGGCTCCTGCTGGCGGGTGAAGCTGGTCGTTCCCGGGTCCGGTAATTCGCGCCGCAAACCGTCGAGCGCTTTCTGCTTCTGCCGCTC